>DAIDHU010000469.1 GCA_027451915.1 Thiomonas sp.
GCGTGCGGCGCCCCGCCGCGCGCGGGGCAGCACGACGCCGCCTGGCATGCCCGACCTGGAAAAACTGCTGGCCTTCACCGCACTCGGCGACCGCGAAGCCTTTTCGCGCTTGTACGAGGCCACGCGCCGCCGCGCCTGGGCGATTTGCCTGCGCCTTCTGCGCGACTCCACCCAGGCCGAGGATGCCATGCAGGACGCCTACGTCAAAATCTGGCACCAGGCCGCCAGCTACCGTCCGGCCGCGGGCGCCGCCGAGGCCTGGCTGGCCGCGGTGGTGCGCAATACCTGCCTCGATCGCCTGCGCGCCCAGCGCCGCGACCTGGCCGACAGCCTCGAGCAACTGCCCGAGGCCGCCGAGTACGCCGACCCTGCTCCCAATCCCGAGCAACGCCTGGAGGCCAGCCTGTCGCAAGGCCGCCTGCTGCATTGCTTCGGGCAGTTGCAACCCCGGCAGCGCGACCTGCTGACCGAGTCCTACGTGCTGGGGCTGAGCCATTCCGAGATCTCCGAGCGCTTCGGCTTGGCGCTGGGCACCGTGAAGACCGTGATCCGTCGCTCGGTACTGGCGCTGCGCGAGTGTCTCGCCGGGGGAGCGGCCTCATGAGACTCGAGCGCCACCCCGAACTGCTCGAACGCCTGGCCGCCGACTATCTCACCGGAGGCATGGGCGCCGGCGCGCGCCGGCGCTACGAGGCCCTGCTGGGTGATCGTCCGGAACTGGCCCGCGCGCTGGAACACTGGCGCACGCGCCTGGACCAGGGGCTGCTGCCCGAGCGGACCCCCGAGGCCGTATGGGAGGCCGTGCAGCGCCGCATCGACATGTCGCGCCCGCAGCCACAGGCCGGCACCGCGCTCTCCGCCGCCAGCGGCATGCTCGGCTGGGGCCTTCGCGCCTGGCGCGGCCTGGCGCTGGGCCTGGGCGCCACGGCGGCGGTCTCGCTGGCCCTGCTGGTGGCCTTGCTGCTGCGCGGCCCGGGCCAGGCGCCCGCCGCGCTGCAGCTGGTGGCGGTGCTCGACGGCCCTGCAGGCCATGCCGCGGTGCTGCAGGTGCGCGGCACCCAGGCGGCGCTGACCGCCGTGGGCGCGCAGGCGGCACCGCCCGGCAAGTCCTTCGAACTGTGGGTGCTGCCGCGCCAGGGCAAGCCCATCGCAGCCGGGGTGGTGACGTTGCAGGGCACGCAGCACATGCCCATGCCGCCCAGGCTGGTCGATGCCGCGGTGCAGGCCAAGGGCTTCGCGATCAGCGTGGAGCCGCTGGGCGGCTCGCCCACCGGGCAACCCACCGGCCCCGTCACCTACGTCGGTCGCCAGCTGGCCAGCGCAAGCCCGGAGCAGGCGGCGGGCTGACCGGTGGGCGCGGGCCCCGGCCTCAGGCGGCCGCGCGGGTCAGCGCGGCGATGGCCAGGCCCGCCAGCACGATGCCCGCGCGGTTGACCCTGCTGGTCGGCTCGCGCAACCACAACATGCCCACCAGGGAACTCAGGGCCACCACGCCCAGGTTCATGCCGGCGAACACCACGGCCGGGTTGGCGCTCAGGCTCTGGTGCGCGCGTATGTACAAATCGATATTGGCGTAATTGAGCAGGCCCAGCACCAGGCCACCACCCAGGCTGCGCGGATCGAGCCGGGTGCCGCGCGCCATGCGCAGCGCCTGCGCCACGGCCATGCAGACAAAGGCCAGCAGGAAGCTGCTCTGCAGCGCGGTGCCGAAGTTCGCGCCGCGCAGGGCCAGCAGCTTGAGCAGCACGTCGACCAGCGCATAGCCGAACCACACGGCGAGCAGCCAGATCGCCGCATCGCCGCGCAAGGCGCGCGCCGCAGGGCGCGCCAGCAGGGCCAGCATCGCCAGCAGTCCGAGGGCCATGCCCAGCAACTGCCAGGCATCGACCTTCTGGCCGAACAGGCCGAAGGCCGCCGCCAGCGACAACAGCAGGGACAGGCGCTGGGCGATGTCCGCGCGCACGATGCCCGCGCTTCGCACGGCTCGGCCCATGATCACGAACAGTCCCGGCAACACCACCCCCAGCGCCAGGGCGATGCCCCAGGGCATGCGCGACAGGCTGGCCGCATCCATGCGCGGATGCAGCAGCAGCAGGCACAGCAGCGAGGCGATGGCGTAGTTCCACAGCACCATCTGCCCGAGATCCAGGCGCCACGCGGGCGCCTGGCGAAGCCACAGGGAAACGGCGACACTGAAACAGACGGCGAGGGCAAGGAACTGCATGGGATCTCCGCGCAAAACGCCCATGCTAGTGTCCCCCGCCGGCCCCGGGGATCAGGCGAGGTCGAAGCGGTCCGCGTTCATCACCTTGGTCCACGCGTCCACGAAGTCCCGCACGAACTTCCCGCGGTTGTCGTCCTGCGCGTAAAGCTCGGCATAGCCGCGCAACACGGAGTTCGAGCCGAACACCAGATCCACGCGGGTGGCCGTCCATTTCAGCGCGCCGCTGCCGCGCTCGCGCAACTGGTACAGGCCGTCCGCGGTGGGAACCCAGGTGTTGGACATATCCGTCAGGTGGACGAAGAAGTCGTTGCTCAGCACCCCCACGCGTTCGGTGAACACGCCATGCCGGGACCCGCCGTGGTTGGCCCCCAGCACCCGCAGGCCGCCGACCAGCACGGTCATCTCGGGCGCGCTCAGGCCCATCAACTGGGCCCGGTCGAGCAGGAGTTCCTCGGGCTTGACCGCGTAGTCCTGCTTCAGCCAGTTGCGGAAACCATCATGCACCGGCTCCAGCACCGCGAAGGACTCGACGTCGGTCATCTCCTGGGTGGCGTCGCCGCGCCCGGGGGCGAAGGGAACCGTGATGTCGAAGCCACCAGCCCGCGCCGCCTGTTCGATGCCCAGGTTGCCGGCGAGGACGATGAGGTCGGCCACGCTGGCCCCGGTCTGCGCGGCGATGCCCTCGAGAGCTCCCAGCACCCTGGCGAGTCGCTCCGGCTCGTTGCCCTTCCAGTCCTTCTGCGGAGCCAGGCGGATGCGCGCCCCGTTGGCGCCGCCGCGCATGTCGGAGCCGCGGAAGGTGCGAGCGCTGTCCCAGGCGGTGGCCACCATGTCGGCGATGCTCAGGCGGGCCTCGGCGATGCGAGCCTTCGCCGCGGCCACGTCGAAGTCCCTGCGCCCGGCCGGAACCGGATCCTGCCAGATGAGGTCCTGTGCCGGCACGTCGGGGCCCAGGTAGCGAGCCTTCGGGCCCATGTCGCGGTGGGTGAGCTTGAACCAGGCGCGCGCGAACACTTCCGAGAAATAGGCCGGGTCGCGATGAAAGCGCTCGGAGATCGCACGGTAGGCCGGGTCCATTTTCATGGCCATGTCCGCGTCGGTCATGATGGGCTTGCGGCGCATGGAGGGGTCCTCCACGTCGGCCGGCATGTCCTGCTCGCGGATGTTCACCGGCTCCCATTGCCAGGCGCCGGCCGGGCTTTTGTTCAGCTCCCAGTCGTGGCCCAGCAGCATGGCGAAATAGCCGTTGTCCCAGCGCGTCGGGTGGGTGGTCCAGGCCCCCTCGATGCCGCTGGTGACGGCGTCGCGCCCGACCCCGCGACTGCTCTTGTTCAGCCAGCCCAGGCCCTGGTCCTCCAGTTCGGCGCCCTCGGGAGCCGGCCCCAGGCGCTTGGCGTCGCCGTTGCCATGGGCCTTGCCCACGGTATGCCCGCCGGCGGTCAACGCCACGGTTTCCTCGTCGTTCATCGCCATGCGCGCGAAAGTCTCGCGCACCTGGGCCGCCGTCCTCAGCGGATCGGGCTTGCCGTTGACCCCCTCGGGGTTCACGTAGATCAGGCCCATCTGCACCGCGGCCAGCGGATTTTCCAGGGTCGACGGGTCGTCGACCGAGGCGTAGCGCCCGTCGCTGGGAGCCAGCCAGGCACGCTCGGCGCCCCAGTACACATCCTTTTCCGGATGCCAGATGTCCACTCGGCCGAAGCCGAAGCCAAAGGTCTTCAGGCCCATGGATTCATAGGCGACGGTGCCGGCCAGTACGATGAGGTCGGCCCAGCTGATCTTGTTGCCGTACTTCTTCTTGATCGGCCACAGCAGGCGCCGTGCCTTGTCCAGGTTGCCGTTGTCGGGCCAGGAATTCAAGGGCGCGAAACGCTGGTTGCCGGTTCCGGCACCGCCACGGCCGTCGGACACGCGATAGGTGCCCGCGGCGTGCCAGGCCATGCGGATGAACAGGCCCCCGTAATGTCCCCAGTCGGCCGGCCACCAGGGCTGGCTGTCGGTCATCAGCGCATGCAGGTCCTTTTTCAGCCCCGCGAAATCGAGCCCCTTCACGGCCTCGCGGTAGTCGAAGCCCGGATCCATCGGATCGGTCTTGCGGTCATGCTGGTGCAGGATGTCCAGGTTCAGGGCCTTGGGCCACCAATCCACGTTGGACATTCCGGCCTGCGTCGCCCCGCCATGCATGACCGGGCACTTTCCGGAACTTGCCGATTTGCTTGATTCCATCGTCCTCTCCTGCGCTGATTGGGTGGTTGCTCGACGTTCATTTCGCGTTTCCAAGGATACACAGGCGTTCGTTGTGCCGCAGAGCCCGCGGCGTCAACGATTCGGTGCGTCCGATTCGGCGCGTCCATGAATAGCCTAGGACGATGAACTCATGAAATCCATTTGATTGATGCAATGCCCCCGATAGCCGTCTGCCCAGACGGGCGCCCCAAAGCAAGAAGCCCGAGCACCTCGCGGCGTCGGGCTTCTCAGGTTCTCTGGCGGAGAGAGGGTCCGCCGTTTCCGTGCTGCCGAGCGTTCGTAGGAATTGCAGAAAGCCATTTTTATCAAGGGCTTATAGGCCATCCCC
>DAIDHU010000470.1 GCA_027451915.1 Thiomonas sp.
CCGCGAGTCCAGCAGCATGGCCGGCGCGCACACATAGACCCACAGGGAAAGGTACAGGGGCAGGGCCCAGGGCTGGAAGCCGATCCAGCGGTCCACCGCGGTCAGCGGGATGACGGTCACGCGGCCCCAGGGGTGGCGCAGCAGGTGGAAATAGGCGATGAAGAACACCGTCATGATCGCCGTGGTGCCCAGGCTCTTGAGCCAGAAATGCGCCAGCAGACGGCGCCCGATGCGTCGCACCCTGCCCGCGCCGCTGGCGTTCGCGCCGCGGGTCACGGCGGGTCCGCGTCCAGCATGCCCGCCGGCGCCTGCCGCGCCACCAGGCTGGCATTGCTGCCCCCGAAGGCGAAGGAATTGGAAATCACGGCGCGGATTCCGGCGGCGTCGCGCGCGGCGCCGCGGATCAGGTCCAGGGCGCCGCAGCGGGGGTCGGGCTCGTCCAGGTTGGCGCTGGGCGGCAGCCGGCCCGTGCGCAGGGCCTGGATGGCCAGGATCAGCTCCACCACGCCGCCGGCTCCGATGAGATGGCCGTGCACCGCCTTGGTGGAACTCACCGCCGGCCCCCGGGAACCGAAGACCTCGGCCACGGCATCCGCCTCCACCACGTCGCCGATCTCGGTGGCCGTGCCGTGGGCGTTGAGATAGCCGATGTCGTGCGGCGCCAGGCCGGCCTGCGCGAGCGCCTGGCGCATGGCCGCGGCCTGACCGGATACCGAGGGCGCCGTCAGGTGGTGGGCGTCGCTGCTGGCGCCGTAGCCCGCCAGCTCGGCCAGTTCGCGAGCGCCGCGCGCCCCTGCGCGGGCTTCGGATTCCAGCACCAGCGCCGCTCCGGCTTCGCCCAGCACAAAGCCCTTGCGTCTGCGGTCGAAGGGGCGGCAGCTCGATGCGGCATCCCCGGGTTCGGCACGCGCGAGCACGCGCAGGGCGTTCCAGGCGAGCATGGCTCCGGGCGTGAGCATGGCCTCCGCGCCCAGCACCACCGCGGCGTCCAGGTAGCCGTCGCGGATCGCGCGCAGCGCCTCCCCGGCGGCGATGGCCGAGGAGGCGCAGGCCACGCAGTAGGTGTTGCCCATGCCGCGCAGCCCGTAGCGCATGGAGACCAGGCCCTGGGCCGCGTTGGCCATCAGGCGCGGCACCGTCAGGGGGTGCATCACGCTCGCGCGCCGGCGCCCGTCCTCGCCGCCCTGCAGCAGGCCGTGGTAGCGGGCATACATGGCGTCCAGGGTGCAGGCGCCGCCGAAGCCGATTCCGCAGAACACGCCGAAGCGCGCGGAATCCTCCGGATCGGGGTGGATGCGCGCTTCGGCCAGGGCCTGCGCCGCGGCCGCCAGCGCCAGCTGGGTGGCCCGGTCCAGCCCGGCGTCGGCCGCATCGAGCAGTTGCGCCGGATCCACCGCCGAGGGCGCCGCCAGCATGCCCGGCAAGCCGGCCGCCAGGTGCGCCGGTGCTGCGCGAACCGCGCTGCGCCCGGCCAGCGCCGCGGCGAAACTCCGGGCGACGTCCGGCCCCAGGGGCGAGACCATGCCCATGCCGGTCACCACGACGCGGATCGGCCCGGCGCGCGCGCGGGTCCGCTTGCGTGGCGGCGCGCCGCCCATCAACCGTGGGCCGTCACGCCCAGCGCGTCCGCCCGCGGCAGTTCGCCGCCATTGTGCGCGCGCAACTCGGCCTCGATGGTCGCGACCATTTGGTCGAAACGCATGGTCTGGAATTTCATCGGGTCCGACAACTGGAAGCCGAAACGCTCCTCGATCTCGAACAACATCTCCACCAGACCCAGGGAATCCAGCTCGAGCTCGGCGACCCGCAGGTCGGGGTTGTCGAACTTGGAGGCATCCACGCGTGCGTGCCGGATCAGGTGGTTCCGGATCAAGGACTCCAGCATGCTGGTCAGGGTTTCGGTTGAGGGGAGAAGCGCTGAAATGCTAGCAGCCGCGTTTCGGGCTTAGCAAACCGGGAGCCCCGGGGCCCCGGCCTGGCGCCCGCGGGGGCACAATGCGCACTCGGTTCCCCCGGCAGCCAGCCCGCAAGCATCCACCCTCCCATGACTTCCGTTCCTGCGCCTCGAGCCGCGGCCGCGGCCGGCGATTTCGTCTCCCCCGACTCCATGCGCGAGAGCTTCGCGCGCGCCATGTCGGCCATGTACCGCGAGGAGGTGCCCCAATACGGCACCCTGCTGGACATCGTGGCGCAGGTGAACGAGCGGATCCTGCGGGCCGCCGAGGGTGCGTCGGCGATGCCGCGGGCCGAGCGCGCGCGCCTGGGCGTGGAGCGCCATGGAGCCAGCCGCGTGGGCAGCGCGCGCGAACTCGGCCTGCTGCGCCGCATGTTCGCCATCCTGGGCATGCGCCCCGTCGGGTACTACGACCTCAGCGTGGCCGGGGTTCCCGTGCATTCGACGGCCTTTCGCCCCACCCGGCCCGATGCGCTGGCGCGCAACCCCTTTCGCCTGTTCACCTCGCTGCTGCGCCTGGAGTTGATCCAGGATCCGGCGCTGCGTGCGCTGGCCTCCCGGCACCTCGAGGCGCGAGAGATTTTCAGCCCCGAGGCCCTTCGCCTGACCGAGGAATTCGAGGCCCGCGGAGGCTTCCATTCCGCCCAGGCCGAGGCCTTCGTGCGGGAGCTGGTGCGGACCTTCCGATGGCATGCCCGGGCCACCGTGCCGGCGCATACCTACAAGCGCCTGCACGAGGCGCATCGCCTGGTCGCCGACGTGGTGTGTTTCCCGGGGCCGCATATCAACCACCTGACGCCGCGCACCCTGGACATCGACGCCGTGCAGCAGGAGATGCCCCGGCGTGGCATCGCGGCCAAGGATGTCATCGAAGGTCCGCCACGCCGCAAGGTGCCGATCCTGCTGCGCCAGACCAGTTTCAAGGCATTGGCCGAGCCGGTCCGCTTCGACGAGGACGGCGCTCCCATGGGCGCGCACACCGCGCGCTTCGGGGAAGTCGAGCAGCGCGGCATCGCGCTGACTCCGAAGGGGCGGGCGCTGTACGACGAACTGCTGGGCCGGGCCGGCGGGGGCGGCGCGCCCTCCGACCCGCGCGCCTACGAGGCGCGGCTCCAGCAGGTGTTCCAGGCCTTTCCCGACGATCTCGAGACCATCCGCCGGCAGGGGCTGGGCTATTTCGAATACTCCAGGCTTTCCGAGGAGAAGCCGGCGGGCTCGGCCGCCGCCGACCTGGACGCCCTGGTGGCCGCCGGGGTCGTGCAGGCCCGGCCCATCGTCTACGAAGACTTCCTGCCCGTCAGCGCGGCCGGCATCTTCCAGTCCAACCTGGGCGACGCCGCCCGCCAGGCCTATGCCGCCGCCGACGCCCGCGCCGCGTTCGAACGAGCGCTGGGATGCCCGGTGCTGGACGAATTCGCCTTGTACGAATCGCAGCAGGCAGCATCCATCCAGCGCTGCCTGGGAAGGCCTGGCGAGCCCTTCGCCGAACGACGCGAGTGAGCATGCCCCTGGATCTACCCATGCCCGACAGCTTCCACCCCGCCACCGTACTGACCCTTCCCGGCATCCAGGGCTCCGGCCCCGGGCACTGGCAAAGTCTCTGGGAGCGCGGGTACCCCGGAGTGCGGCGCGTGCAGCAGCGCGACTGGGATGCTCCGCTGCTGCGGGACTGGCTGCAGGCGCTGGAAGCCGCCGTGGCCGACGCCGAGGCACCCGTACTGCTGGCCGCCCACAGCCTGGGCTGCCTGCTCACGGCGCATTGGGCCGCGCGCACCCGCCTGAGGGTGCGCGGCGCGCTGCTGGTGGCGCCGCCCGACCCCGCGGGGCCGGCCTTCCCGGAGGCCGCTGCCAGTTTCCGAGCGGTGCCGCGGCAGGCCCTGCCCTTCGCCAGCGTGCTCGTGGCCAGTCGGGACGATCCCTACGGCAGCATCGACTACGCGCGGCGCCAGGCGGGCATCTGGGGCAGCGAGTTGGTCGACCTGGGCGCGCGCGGCCACATCAATGCCGAAAGCGGCCTGGGGGATTGGCCCGAGGGTCGAGCGCGCCTGCTTTCCCTGCTCGCCGCTGGCTGAACGCGGCGGGGCCCGGCCTCACCCCGCCTGCCGGGGCCCGGGGCGCGTCCGCGCTTGAACCTGCGAGCCGGCCCGCGCCCCGAGCCGCGATTCGAGCCGCGATCCGATCTGCAATTCGAGCTGGGCGGACATGGCGCTCAGGCCGCGCGGCGGCCGCTGCCCTGCCCGCGCCCGCCCAGCGCGTGGCGGAACAGGTCCTTCGGATGTTCCGCGGGGGGCACGAGTTCGATGTCCTGGCCGATCTGGTGGCGCACGGCACGTTCCAGCAGTACGTGCAGGGTGGTGAAGTCCTCGAGCGCGAATCCCACCGAATCGAACACCGTGACCTGCGAGCCATGCTCGCGCCCGGCCAGCTCGCCGCGCAGCACACGCCACAGCTCGATCACCGGGAAGTCGGCCGGCAGCTGCTGGATCTCGCCCTCCACGCGGGTCTGCGGCTCGAACTCGACGAACACGCGGCTGTCCCGGAGCACCTGCGGGTGCAGCTCGGTCTTGCCCGGGCAGTCGCCGCCCACGGCGTTGATGTGCATGCCGGGTTCGATCATGGCCGGCGTGAGGATGGTGGCCCGCGCCTTGTCGGCGGTGATCGTGGTGACGATGTCGCAGCCTCGAAGGGCCTCGGCCGCGCTGGCGGCACGCAGCACCCGAAGCCCCGGCCAGCCGGCCAGATTGCGCGCGAGCTTGTCGCTGGCCCCCGCGTCGAGGTCGAACACGACGATTTCCTCGATGCCCAGGTGAGCGTGGAAAGCCAGTGCCTGGAACTCCGATTGCGCGCCATTGCCGATCAGGGCCATGCGCCGCGCGCCCGGGCGGGCCAGCGCGCGCGCGGCCATCAGCGAGGTCGCGGCCGTGCGCAGGGCGGTGGCCAGGGTCAGCTCGGACAGCAGCACCGGGTAGCCGGTGTCGGTGTCGGCCAGCGCGCCGAAGGCCATCACCGTGGGCAGTGCGCGCGCGGTGTTGGCGGGATGGCCGTTGACGTACTTGAAGGCAAAGCGCCGCGCGTCGGCCACCGGCATGAGCTCGATGACTCCCAGCCTGGAGTGGCTGGCCACGCGCGCCGACTTGTCGAACTCCGGCCAGCGCAGGAAATCGTCGTGGAGGGCATCGGCGAGTTCGCCGAGCAAGTGCGCCGCGCCAACCAAACGGACCAGGCGCGACATCGAGGGAAAGTCGATGAAGCGTGTCATGCCGAGGCTCCTGCAGGAAAAGACGCGCCGCCGCGCCTCGAGCGCCGGCGGCAAGGTGTCCATTCTTCGCCCGGAGCCTGCCAGTTTGAAGCCCACAATCTGCCAAGTTTTGTGGGTGAACTTACACTTTGCCGAGGCAGCTAGTACACATTGACTGATCCATGGACGACCTCGATGCCGAGCTCATCGCCCTGCTGCGCGACAATGCGCGCCTTCCCGTGGCCGGGCTGGCCAAGAAGTTGCGCGTGGCGCGGGCCACCGTGCAGAACCGCATCGCGCGCCTGGAACGCGACGGCGTGATCGTCGGCTACACGCTGCGACTCAAACCCCGGGCGGAGGCCCATCGCATACGCGCCATCATGGGCATCGAGGTGGACGGCAACCACGCGCAGGAGGTCTTGCGCCTGCTGCGTGGCAACCCGGCGGTCAGCGCGCTGCACACCACCAACGGGCGCTGGGACCTGATGGCCGAGCTGCGCGCGGACAACCTGGAGAGCTTCGACCGCGTGCTCGGTGCCATTCGCATGATCGAGGGCATCGCCAACACCGAGACCAGCATCCTGCTGACCACCCACAAGCTGTAGGGGCTTGGTCAGGCCCGCCGGGGCCTGCCGCAAAGGGGGCCGCGCGCGCTCCGGCCCCTCAGCGCACGAGTTCGGGATGCAGGTGTCCCACCTTCACGTAGATCAGGCAGCCAGGATCGCTGAAAGGCTGATGCCGGCTGAGGTGGGGGCTGCGCAGCCAGCTTCCGGCGGGGTAGTCGCCATGCTCGTCGCTGAACACGCCCTCGAGCACCAGGATCTCCTCGCCGCCCCAGTGCGCGTGGGCCTGGAAGCGCGTGCCGGGCGCCCATCGGACCAGCGCGACATGCTCGCCCGCGAATTCGTGCAGGGGCAAGACCCGCAGCCCCGGCACCAGCCCCGGCACGAAGCCGGCGGCGCGGGTGTCGATGCACACGCGCCGCTCGTCGCCGGGCTGGAACTGGCGCAGCTTGACGAACAGCTCGCAACCCGGGCCGGAGCGCGGCGCGTGGCGCGTGCCGGGCGGATTGCGCAAATAGGTGCCCGCGGGGTACTCGCCGTGCTCGTCGGCGAACACCCCCGACAGCACGAGGATCTCCTCGCCCAGGCCATGTTCGTGTTCGGCGAAGCGGCTGTCGGGGGCGTAGCGCACCAGGCTGGTGGCGCGCGCCACCTCCTCGCCCACGCGGTCGAGCATGCGCCGCTCCACCCCCGCCTGGGGCGAGGCCATCCAGGGCATCGAGCGGGTGTCGAGGCTGACGCGGGCGTTGAAGTCGGCGTGGAGTTGCATCGTGCGGGGCGCCGCGGGCACAAGTCCGTCGGCATGGTCAAGACCGTCGAGGCCGTCAAGTCTAGTGCCCTGCGCCGGTCGCTCGCAGCCGGCCCGTCGGTCGTCCGGGATGCCCAGGCGCGGACCCCGCGGGGCGATGGGGCCGGCACTCCGGCATCCGCGCTCGGCCTTGTGATCCGAGGCGCGCCCTCGCCCATCGAGCGGCCATTCCGGCGCGTTCGCAATAGACTGCTCGCCTGGACGCCGCCGCCTGCGGCGCCCCTCGCCTGGAGCCCGCCATGGAAAGCCGACCGCCCCTGCCGCCCTTCACCCGCGAAGCCGCCATCCAGAAAGTGCGCATGGCCGAGGACGCCTGGAATACCCGCGACCCCTCGCGCGTGGTCCTGGCCTACACGGTGGATACGCGCTGGCGCAACCGTGCGGAATTCCCCGTGGGCCGCGAGCAGGTGCGTGGCTTTCTGGAGCGCAAATGGGCGCGCGAGCTCGACTATCGCCTGATCAAGGAGCTGTGGGCCTTCGGCGAGGACCGCATCGCGGTGCGATTCGCCTACGAGTGGCATGACGATTCCGGCCAGTGGTACCGCAGCTACGGCAACGAGAACTGGCAGTTCGATGCCCAGGGCCTGATGGCGGTTCGCCACGCCAGCATCAACGACCTGCCCATCCGCGAGGCGGATCGCAAGTATTTCTGGCCCCTGGGGCGCCGTCCGGACGATCACCCCGGCTTGTCCGAGCTCGGACTCTGATCCATCCGCGCGCAGCCGGCGGCGCGAGTGCCCGCACGACCCGCGCGGGCGTAGGCTTGGGGAACGGTCCCTTCGCGCCCCGGCGCTCCAGGAGTCCCCCGCCATGCCCGCAGCCGCCCAGGCCCTGTTGCGCACCCTCGTCGATGCAGGGGTGGACGTGTGCTTCACCAACCCCGGCACCTCGGAGATGCACTTCGTCGCGGCGCTGGATGCCGAGCCGCGCATGCGCGCCGTGCTCACCCTGTTCGAGGGCGTGGCCACCGGGGCGGCCGACGGCTACGCCCGCATGAGCGGGCGTGCCGCGGCCACCTTGCTCCATCTGGGCTGCGGCCTGGGCAACGGCCTGGCCAACCTGCACAACGCGCGCAAGGCCGGCGTGCCGGTGCTCAACATCGTGGGGGATCACGCCGGCGAGCACGCGGGCTACGACACGCCGTTGCAGTCCGACATCGAGACGGTCGCGCGCAATGTGTCGGGCTGGCTGCGCCGCAGCCTGTCCAGCGAGCAACTCTGCGGCGACGCGCTGGAGGCCGTCGCCGCAGCGCATGCGGCCCCTGCCAAGGTGGCCACGCTGATCGTGCCGGCTGACGTGTCGTGGAGCGAAGGGGCCGAGCCGCGCCGTGGCGTGGCTGCGCCGACCACGCCCGTCGTGGACGAGGAGTCGGTGCAGGCGGCAGCGCAGGCCCTGGAGGCAGGGCCGCGCGCGGCCCTGCTGCTCGGCGGGCGCGCCCTGCGCGCGCCGGTGCTGCAACTGGCC
>DAIDHU010000471.1 GCA_027451915.1 Thiomonas sp.
AGCCCGTCTCGTCATGAGTCGTTCCTGGGAACTCGTGGTGTTCGACTGGGATGGCACGCTGATGGATTCCACGGCGGCGATCAGCCGTGCGATCCAGGCCGCTTGCCGCGAGGTCGGCGTGCCGGAACCCGCGACCGGGCAGGCCACCCATGTCATCGGCCTGGGATTGGCCGACGCGCTGCAGCGCGTCGCTCCCAGCCTGGACCCCTGCGACTACGAGCGCGTCGCGCGCGCCTACCGGCGGCATTATTTCGCCCATGCCGACGAACTCGTGCTGTTCGACGGTGTCTTGCCGCTGTTGCGCGAATTGCGCGAGCAGGGCATGCGCCTGGCGGTGGCCACCGGGAAATCCCGCGCGGGCCTGGAGCTGGCACTGGAGCAGAGCGGGCTGCGCGGCCTGTTCGACGCCACGCGCACCGCGGACGAGACCCAGTCCAAGCCGCACCCCCGCATGCTGCTGGAACTGCTGGATGAACTGGTCGGCGACGCCCAGGGCACGCTGATGGTCGGGGACACCACCCACGATCTGCAAATGGCGCTGAACGCTGGCGTGCGATCGGTGGGCGTCAGCTACGGCGCGCATGGCGCGGAGGAATTGCGCCGCCTGCAGCCCCTGGGCGTGGCCGCCTCGGTGCCCGAATTGCGCGACATCCTGCTGGGTCTGTCCCCGCCGAAGCCCTGAGCATTCGGCAAGCGCGCGGACTTGCTATGCTGGCGCGGGCTCCCGTCGCGCCCTCCGCGGCGCCCTACCAGGCCGAAGCATGAACCCGAACGACCACGAACCCACTCTCGGCGCAGGGCCGTCGCAGCCTCCGTCCCCGCCGCAGCCCTCGGCCTGGGAACGCAGCGTGCTGGAGCGCCTGGTCATGGACATTGTCGCCGAGCGCAGGCGCTCGAGGCGCTGGAGCGTGTTCTTCCGCCTGTGCCTGCTCGCGCTGGTGCTGGCGGCGGTGGCGGCCGCCTGGCACGGAGGCGCCAGCAGCTCCGCGGCCGCGACAGGACCCCATGTCGCGGTGGTCGACCTGCAGGGCGAGATGTCCTCCACCAGCAACGCCAGCGCCGACAACATCGACGCCTCGCTGCGCGATGCCTTCGCCTCCCCGCAGGCCCGCGCGGTGATCCTGCGCATCAACAGCCCCGGAGGCTCGCCGGTGCAGGCCAGTCGCATCAACGCGGAAATCTGGCGTCTGCGCGCGCTGCACAAGAACATCCCCGTCTACGCGGTGTGTGACGAGGCCTGCGCCTCGGCCGCCTACTACGTGGCGGTGGCCACCGATCGCATCTACGTCAACCCTGCCAGCCTCGTGGGTTCGATCGGGGTGCTGATGAACGGCTTCGACTTCTCCGGCCTGATGGGCAAGCTCGGCATCACCCGGCGCCTGCTCACGGCCGGGTCGAACAAGGGTTTCATGGACCCCTTCAGCCCGATGACTCCCCAGCAGAAACAGTACGCACTGGACATGCTGGAGCAGATCCACCAGCAATTCATCGCCGCGGTGAAAAAGGGTCGCGGAGCGCGCCTGAAGATCGACGACCAGACCTTCTCGGGCCTGGTGTGGACGGGAGCCTCCGCCGTGCATCAGGGCCTGGCCGACGGCTACGGCGACACGCGCAGCGTGGCCCGCGACATCGTGCACGAATCCCACCTGGTCGACTACACCCGCCACGAGAACGTGGTGGATCGCCTGGCGCAGCGTTTCGGAGCGGCCATCGGCATGGGGGCTGCCCGCGAGGCGCTGCCCGCGGACTGGTCCTTGCGCTGAATCCGCGGCCGCCCGGGCGGCTCAGCCGGGTGCGGCCAGCAGGGAAAACATGGCGGGCGCGCGCGGCGGCAGCCGATGAAGCTCGCCGCGCCATTGCGCGGCGCTGCGGGTGAGCACGAAGCCCTGCGGCGCGGTGAGCTCGCAGGCCACGCTCACGCGGGTGTCGGGGCGCAGCACGTGGGCCAGCGCGTGCAGCAGCGCCGCATTCCGATAGGGGGTCTCGATGAACATCTGGGTCTGCCGGCGCTGCGCGCTGTCGCGCTCCAGCGCCAGCAGGGCCTTGCGCCGCGCCTCGTCGGCCACCGG
>DAIDHU010000472.1 GCA_027451915.1 Thiomonas sp.
GGGCCTGACCCAGCTGCGCGACGATACCCAGCGCGTGCTGCGCCTGAACTACCCGAACAGCCCCTACCTCAGCGGGCCTCTGCCGACCAGCCATCCCTCGTGGTGGCGCCTGTGGTGAGCCGCCTCTAGTCCGGCATCGGATCCGGCATCGGATCCGACAGCGCATCCGACTGCGCATCCGACTGCGCGTCCGCCGCCGGTGTCGCCCGTGCGCGCAGGAACTCCTCCGCCTGCTCCACCGTATCGACGCGCCTGAACGGTGGCAGGGAGGCCAGCAGGCGGCGGCCCCAGCCGGTGGCGCCCAGGCGCTGGTCGCAGATCGCCAGCACACCCCAGTCCTCCTCCCCGCGCACCAGGCGCCCGGCGCCCTGCTGCAGGGCCAGCGCGGCCTGCGGCAGCGAGTAGTCCATGAATCCGCTGCGCCCGGCTGCCTCCAGCCGTGCCAGGCGGGCCGCCACCAAGGGGTCGTCGGGCGGTGCGAAGGGCAGCTTGTCGATCACCACCAGGGTGAGCTGCTCTCCGGGGAAGTCCACCCCCTCCCAGAAGCTGTGGCTGCCTACGAGCACCGCGCGCGCATCGGCGGCGAAGCGCTGCAGCAGCACGGCCTTGGGTTCGCTTCCCTGCTCCAGCACCGTGCGCCCGGGCGGCAACAGCTCGCGCAGCCGCGCGGCGATGCGTCCCATGGCCCGCAGGGTCGTGGTCAGTACGAAGCTGCCCCCCGGATTGGCGCCGACCAGGCGGGCCGCGAGTTCAGCGACCCGCGTCGAATGCTCCGGATCCGCCGGCCGGAATCCCCGCCCGGGAACGAGCATCCGGGTCTGCGCCGCGTAATCGAAGGGGCTGGGCACGCGCAGCTCCTGCAGGCGCGGCGCCTGGCCTTCCTCCGTGGGGTGCAGGGCCACGCTGCTGTCGCCCAGACCGAGGCGCGCGCGGGCATAGCGAAAACTGCCATCGAGGGTGAGCGTGGCCGATACCAGCACCCAGGCCTGCGCACGCTCGGCCAGCAGGGCCGAGAAGGCGGGGCCGATGCCCAGAGGGGTCGCCAGCAGGCGCATGTGGTGGCTGCCCACGTCCAGCCACCGCACGCTGTCGGCGGCTCCCTGGGCCGCCGACTCGCCCCCCGGCGCGGCCATGTCGACGCCCTGCACGGCATCGTGAGGACCCAGCTGCCAGGTGGCCAGCAGGCGTTGCTGCTCGCGGCAGCGTTCGGCCAGGCGGGTGAATTCGGGAGCCGCCTCCTCCACATGCACCAGCGCGCCAAGCAGGGCCTCGAGTTGCTCGCGCCAGTTGCGCAGCGCCTCGCCCCAGCCCGGCAGGGCCTGCGCCTGGGCCCAGTCCAGGCGCGCCGACCCCGCGCGAAGCTGCGGCAGGCACAGGCGCACATCGCGCGCTGCCTTGGTCAGGCCCGCCGCCAGCATCGGCCATTCGGCCAGTCCGCGGGCGTGCTGCAGCCCGCAGGCCTGCGCGTCGCGCGCCAGCTCCTGCGCCTGCGCGGTGCCCACCGCGCTGCCCAGGAATTGCGCGCCAATGTCGGCGAGCTGGTGGGCCTCGTCCAGCACGACCGTGGTCGCCGCGGGCAGCAGCTCGGCCACGCCGTCTCCGCGCAATGACAAATCGGCGAAAAACAGATGGTGGTTGACCACGACCACGTCGGAGGCCAGGGCCTCGCGACGCGCCTTCATCAGGAAACAGGCACGAAAATCGGGACATTCCGAGCCCAGGCAATTGTCGCGCGTGGACGTGACCAGGGGCAGCACGGCGGAGTTCTCGTCCAGGCCCGCCAGGCCGGAGATGTCGCCGTCGGACGAAGCGGCGGCGAAGCGCGCCACCTGCCGCAACTCCTGCACCGCGCGCCGGCTGTCCAGCAGGCCGTCCTGTTGCGCGCGCTTGAGCCGGTAATGGCACACGTAGTTGGCACGCCCCTTCAGCACGGTGCTGCGAACCTGCAGGCCCAGGGCCTGGCAGGCCAGCGGCAGGTCCTTGCGGTACAGCTGGTCCTGCAGCGCGCGGGTTGCGGTGGAAACGATCACCCGCTCGCCGTGGAGCAGCGCCGGCACCAGGTAGGCCAGGGTCTTGCCGGTGCCGGTGCCCGCCTCGGCCAGCAGGATGCCGCGCCGCTCGATGGCCTGGCGCACCGCATCGGCCAGCGCGCGCTGCCCGGGACGGGCGCGCCAGGCCGGCAAGGCGCTGGCCAGCAGGCCCTGCGCTCCCCACAAGGGGTCGTCCTGCGCGTGGGCAACTGCGGCCGCCTCGTCGGCGTGCCTACAATGCCCCTCATCATGCTCGGGTCGGTTCAAACGGGCGGGTGCGGCTCGCGGGCCGGGTTCGGGAAGCTTCCCGGCGGTCACCGCGCGTCGCGGGATGCAACGATGGCCGGGAGCCTGCGTGGGAATGGGAGTCGACGACGTGTGTGGCGGACATTGTAGGGATCGACGGCCCGCCCCATGAAAGCCGCGAGCACGCGCCTGCAACTGCAGGCCTCCATCGGGACCCATCGCGGAGACCGCGAATACCAGCAGGATCGCGTGGAAGTGCTGGCGCACCCTCGGCTGCGCGGCGCGCTGCTGGCGGTGGTCGCCGACGGCATGGGCGGGCGCAGCGGCGGGCGCCTGGCCGCCGACCAGGTGATGATCACCGCGACCCAGCTGTTCGACCGCTACATTCCCGGCAGCGACGACCCCCAGGAACTGCTGCGGACCATCCTGCAGGAAGCCCATACGATGATCCGGCTGACGGCGATTTCCGCCGAGCAGGAGCCCCATTCGACCGTGGCCTGCGTGCTGCTGCATCCGGACGGCGCCTGCTGGTGGGCGCATGTGGGCGACACGCGCATCCACTTGTTCCGCGAAGGCCGCCTGCAGCGCCGCACCCGTGACCACTCCTATGTGCAGGATCTGGTGGACAGCGGGGAATTGACCGAAGGCATGGCGCGCAACCACCCGATGAGCAACGTGCTCACCGCCAGCCTGGGAACCGCCGAAGCCCCTCCCCTGAGCTTCGACGCGCTGCAGTTGCAGGCCGGCGACGCGCTGTTGCTGTGCACCGACGGGGTCTGGCACTACTTCGGGGACAACGAGCTGGCCTCGACGGTGGACACGCTGGAGCCGCGCGAGGCCTGCGAAACCCTGATCGGCAAGGCGCGCCTGCGCGCGGGAGGTCGTGGCGACAACCTGTCGCTGGCCGTCATACGCCTGAGCGCCCGGGCCGTGGCTGCGCCAGCGCCCCCGCGGCCGCCGCGCCTCGAATTCCCGCCTCTGGACGACGGCGCGGCCACCAAGCCCGGCAAGGCCTGAGCGGACAGCCCGCAGGCACTCAGCGCGGCAGGCGCAGCGGCCCCGAAGCCGGCGGAACCGGCAGCGCGGGCGCATGACTGCCCTGCTGGGCGCGCGCACGCATGCGCAGTCTGTCGTAGGCCTGCTCGCGCTGCAGGCTCTCGCGGCGCGCCGACAGCGCCTGCGAGGCGCTTTGCAGGGGCTTGCGTGGCGCGGGCGGAGTCGGACGCGGAGTCGGGCGCGGAGTCGGACGCGGACTCGGGCGCGGAGTCGGGCGCGCCGCGCTCGAGGCCGGCTGGGTCGGCGGGCGCGGGGCAGGGGCCTGCGCGCGCTGCCGGGCGGCGCGACGGGCCTCGTCCTGCGCGCGCGCCGCCAGATGGGCGCGCACACGCTCCCGCTCCTGCTCCGCCCGCTGTTCGCGATCCAGCAGGTCCAGCTCGCGCAGGCGCTCGGCCAGCACACGGTCCAGGCGCCGGTGGCCAGCGGCCGCCTGGTCGAGGCAGGCAAACACCTGGAAGCGCCGCATGCACCGCGCGCGCTCGGCGGCGTATTGCTGCCCCAGCAGCGAGCGCTGGCGCTCGAGTCGTAGGCGCTCGGCCTGGCGCGCCTGGAAGCCCGCCTGTGCCTGGGAGGCCGACAACGCGGGCCGTGCCGCGGTCGAGGCCGCACTCGGCGCCGGCAGCGGCGGACTCGACTCGGCAGCGCGCGCCGGGCCGGGCAGCAGCAACAGACACGGCAGGCAGGCGCGCACGGCGACGCGAACAAGTCGATTCATCAGGTCAGTGCGGTGTTCACCTCGCGCCGCTGACGCTCCAGGTACGCCGGAGTCTGCATCTCCAGCAGGCGCGAGACGGTACGCTCGAATTCGTAGGCCAGAGTTCCCGCAGCATACAGCGCGGCCGGCTCGACTTCGGCCGACATCACCAGCTTGACCCCACGGTCGTACAACACGTCCACCAGCAGGGTGAAGCGCCGCGCCGCGGTGGCCATCTCCGGTCCCATGCGCGGCACCCCGCTGAGCAGCAGGGTGTGGAAGCGCGTGCTGAGTTCCAGGTAGTCGTTCTGGGAGCGCGGGGTGTTGCACAGGGTCTGGAAGTCGAACCAGGCCACGCCGCCCGAGCGGCGCAGCGCGGGCAGGCTGCGCTGCTCCACCACCAGCACGGGATTCTCGTCGCCGCCTTCGGCCAGGCGCTCGTAACTGGCGCGCATGGCCGCGTCGGCCGCCTCGCCCAGCGGATGGTGATAGACGCTCATGCCACGCAGCGCCTGCTGCCGGTAGTCGATGCCCGCGTCGACCCGCAGGATGTCCAGATGCGCCTTCAGGCGCTCGATGGCCGGCAGGATGCGATCGCGGTGCAGGCCGTCGGGGTACAGGGCGTCAGGATGGAAATTGCTGGTGGCCATGAGCACCACGCCGTCCTCGAACAGGCCTTGCAGCAGGCGGTCGAGGATCATCGCGTCGGTCACGTCGCTGATGTGGAACTCGTCGAAACAGATCAGTCGAAAGCGCCGCGCGATGCGCCGGGACAGTTCCTGCAGGGGATTGGGGGTGCCCTGCAGCCCGGCGAGTTCGCGCTGCACCTCGCGCATGAACTCATGGAAGTGCAGCCGCGTCTTGCGCACCACCGGGACGGTGGCGTAGAAGGCATCCATGAGAAAGCTCTTGCCGCGCCCTACCCCTCCCCAGAGGTACACGCCGCGAGGCAGCTCGGGGTGCACGAGCAGGCGCCGCACGGCGCTGGAGCGGCGCGACTTGTAGGCGGTCCACTCGTCGTAGGCCTGCTGCAGCCGCTCGATCGCGGCGCGCTGCGCCGCGTCGGCCACGAAGCCGCGCTCGCCCAGGTACGCCAGGGCGTGGTCGGTGACGTTCATCGGATGGAGGCGCGCGCCCGGCCGGCCCGCGCGCCGGCCGGGCGCGCGCAAGCCGGCATCGGGCTCAGAAGTTCAGCGCTCGCGAGTCGGTGGCCAGCGCGGCCTCCTTCATCGCCTCCGACAGCGTCGGGTGGGCGTGGCAGATGCGCGCGATGTCCTCGGCGCTGGCCTTGAATTCCATGGCCACCGCGGCCTCGGCGATCAGCTCGGAGGCCATGGGCCCGATGACGTGCACGCCCAGGATTTGGTCGGTGGCCGCGTCGCTGAGCATTTTCACGAAACCGGTGGTGTCGCCCAGCGCCCGCGCGCGCCCATTGGCCATGAAGGGGAAGCTGCCGGACTTGTAGGCGCGTCCTGCCGCCTTCAGCGCCTGCTCGGTCTGCCCCACCCAGGCGATCTCCGGGCTGGTGTAGATCACCCAGGGAACGGTGTTGAAGTCCACATGCGGCTTCTGCCCGGCCAGGCGCTCGGCCACGGCCACGCCTTCCTCCTCCGCCTTGTGCGCCAGCATCGGACCGCGCACCACGTCCCCGACGGCCCAGATGCCCGGCACCTCGGTGCGGCAGTCGGCGTCCACGACCACGAAGCCCCGCTCGTCGGTGCCCAGGCCCACCTTGTCGAGCTGCAGGCCCTCGGTATGGGGCAGGCGCCCGATGGACACCATCAGCGCATCCACCTCCAGCGCCTGCTCGGCGCCCTTGGCGTCCGTGTAACGCAGCTTCACGGGGCCGCTCCTGGCGGCGGGCTTGACCTCGGCGATCTTCACGCCCAGCTGGATGTCCAGGCCCTGGCGGCTGAATTGCTTCATCGCCTCCTTGGCCACCTGGGTGTCGGCCGCGCCGAGGAAATCGGGCAGCGCCTCCAGCACCGTGACCTGTGCGCCCAGGCGACGCCACACCGAGCCCATCTCGAGCCCGATGACCCCGGCGCCGATAATGCCCATGCGCGCGGGCACCTTCTGCAGCGCCAGCGCCCCGGTGTTCGACAGCTCGCGCTTCTCGTCGAACTCCACGCCCGGCAGCGCCCGCGGCCGCGAGCCGGTGGCGATGATCACGTGGCGCGCGCGCAGCGTGGCCTTGTCGGCACCCGAGACCTCGATCTCGAAGCCACCGTCCACCTTCGCGGCGAAGGCGGCGTGCCCATGCAGGAACCGGACCTTGTTCTTCTTGAACAGGTACAGGATGCCGTCGTTGTTCTGGCGCACCACCTGCTGCTTGCGCGCCAGCATGCGAGCCAGGTCGAGCTTGACCGAGCCGACTTCGATGCCATGCTCGGCCATGCCGTGCGCGACATGCTCGTAGTGCTCGGAGGACTGCAGCATCGCCTTCGAGGGGATGCAGCCCACGTTGGTGCAGGTGCCGCCCGGCGCGGGGCCGCCGTCGTCGCGGCTCCACGCGTCGATGCAGGCCACCGACAGGCCCAGCTGGGCGGCGCGGATGGCGGCGATGTAGCCCCCGGGGCCGGCGCCGATGACGATCAGGTCGTGGTCCATCGCGGGCCTCACAGGTTGAGCAGCAGGCGCGCGGGATCTTCCAGCGCCTCCTTCATGGCCACCAGGCCCAGCACCGCCTCGCGTCCGTCGATGATGCGGTGGTCGTAGCTCATGGCCAGGTAGTTGATCGGGCGGATCACGACCTGCCCGTTTTCCACCACCGGCCGATCCTTGGTCGCGTGCACGCCCAGGATCGCCGCCTGCGGCGGGTTGATGATCGGGGTCGAGAGCATCGAGCCGAACACGCCGCCGTTGCTGATGGAGAAGGTGCCGCCGGTCAGGTCCTCGATGGCCAGCTTGCCGTCGCGCGCCTTCACGCCGAACTCGGCGATCTGGCGCTCGATGTCGGCGAAGCTGAGCTGGTCGACGTTGCGCAGGATGGGCACCACCAGGCCGCGCGGGCTGCCCACGGCGATGCCGATGTCGAAGTAGCCGTGGTAGATGATGTCGTTGCCGTCGACCGAGGCGTTGAGGATCGGATACTTGCGCAGGGCATGCACCGCGGCCTTGACGAAAAAGCTCATGAACCCGAGCTTGACGCCATGCTCCTTCTCGAAGCGGTCCTTGTGCGCGTTGCGCAGGTCCATGACCGGCTTCATGTTCACCTCGTTGAAGGTGGTCAGGATCGCGTTCTCGGACTGGGATTGCACCAGGCGCTGCGCGATGCGCGCGCGCAGGCGGCTCATGGGCACGCGCTGCTCGGGGCGCTCGTCGTAGGCCGACAGGTCGACACGGGCCTCCACCTGCGGCAGGGCCTGCGGGGAGTTGAACGGCGTGCCGGTGGCCGCGGCGGCGGCGGCCGGCGCGGCCGCCTTCGCGGCGACGGCGCCCAGCGCGTCGCCCTTGGTCACGCGCCCGCCGCGCCCGCTG
>DAIDHU010000473.1 GCA_027451915.1 Thiomonas sp.
AGGTGAGCACCCAACTCGTGGTGCTGTGTGACGTGCGCCAGGAAATCGAGCCGGGCGCGGTTCGCAGGCTGGTGTCCGATCTGTCCGACCCCGCGGTGGGCGTGGCCGGGGGTGAACTCTCGCATCGTCCGGGCGCCGTCGGCGCCGGACGCAGCATCGGCCTGTACTGGCGCTACGAGCGCTGGATCCGGCAGTCCGAGAGCCGCCTGCACTCGACCGTGGGCGCCAGTGGCGCCTTGTACGCGATGCGCCGCGCCGACTGGCGGGATCTTCGCGAAGGCACCATCCTGGACGATTTCGAGACCCCGATGCAGGTGGCGCGAAGCGGCAGGCGCGTCCTGCTGGATTCGCGGGCGCGTTTCTGGGACGACGTGCACGACGATCCGGCCGACGAGCGGCGCCGCAAGATCCGCACCCTCAGCGGGAACTTCCAGAGTTTCGTGGCGCTGCCCTGGCTGTTCCTGCCGTGGGCGAACCCCTTGTGGTTCCAGTTCGTGTCCCACAAGGTGTTGCGCTTGCTGGCGCCCTATGCGATGGCCGTGTGCCTGGCTTCGAGCCTGCTCGCGGGCGGTGCGCTGTACCGCATGCTGGCGCTGGCGCAGCTGGGCTTCTACTCGCTTGCGGCGATCGGGCGTTGGTGGCCGGCGTCGCGCGCAAGCCGGATTGTCGGCGTCGCGCATGTGTTCTGCGACATGAACCTGGCCGCGGTGATCGCCCTGCTGCGCTTCCTGCGTGGCCGCATCGATGCCCGTTGGGAGAAGACATCGTGAGCTCCTTGGTGGTGCTGATGTATCACGCACTGTGGCGCGATGCGGGCGAGCTCCAGGGCATCGACGCGCCCGACCGTCCCTACGCGCTGGACCAGGCGCGCTTCGCGCGCCAGCTCGACGCCTTGCGCGAGCATCGCGTCGCGGTGATCGACCCGACCGCCCTCGCGCGGCCGGACCGCCCGCTCGGAGGCGTCGTGCTCAGTTTCGACGACGGCCACGCGAGCAATGCCCTCTTGGCCCTGCCGTTGATGCGCGAACGGGGTATGCGGGGCGTGTTTTTCGTGACCACTGGGTTCGTGGGCACGCGCCCCGGCTATTGCAGCGTGGCGCAACTGCGCGAAATGGCCGCGCATGGCATGGAAATCGGCGGGCATGGGCACACGCACCGCTTTCTCAGCGACTTGCCCGACGCGGATCTGGTCGACGAGATGCAGCGCTCGCAGGGGCTTCTTGCCGAGTGGCTGGGAGCGGCGCCCTCCCAGATGTCCTTTCCCGGTGGGCGCTATGATCGGCGCGCGCTGGACGCCGCCGCCCGCAATGGGTTCGGGATCCTCCATGGCTCCGTTCCCGGAAGGATCGCGCCGGGCCCGCTGCCGCGGGTCCTGCCGCGCATCGCCGTGCGTGCCGGCATGTCCGACGCGGCGTGGCTGGCCCACGCTCAGGGGCGGACGAGCGCGCTGCTGCGCACGCAGGTGACCCAGGCGGCGAAGGCGCTGGCCAGGCGCGTGCTCGGCAACGCCGGCTACCACCGGCTTTATCAACGAATCAAGGGTTGAGCGGGCAGGCCGGGGCATCCCGGCGTACCCGCCGCGGGCCGATGCGCGATCTGCTTCTGACTCCGTACTGGTGGCTGGGATACGCCCTCATGGCGTTGACCGTGATCGCCTTTCACAAGGGCCCCGGGAGGCTGTTGCGCCGGACCAGCGTCGGCGTGCTGTGCCTGTGGTGGCTGGGTGCAACGCCGCTGACAGCTTCCTGGGCGCTGGCCGCGCTGGAGCGCAGCGCGACCGCCGAGGCGGCCGCCTGCGCGCCGCCCGCCTCCGATGCCCGCTTCATCGTGCTGGCGGGGGGGCTGCGGGCGCAGCCGGGTTCCGCGCAGGACGTCGGCGCGCTCAGCGACGCGAGCCTGCGGCGCACCATCGCGGCCGCGCGTCTGGCGCACGAAGTTCCCGACAGCCGTCTGCTGATCTCGGGCGGTGTGGGCTGGCAGTGGAAAGAGGCCGACCTGATGGGCACGCTGGCGCAGCGTCTGGGCGTCGCGCGGGATCGCATCGAGCTGGAGCGGCGCGCCCAGGACACGCTCCAGAATGCCCGCGAGGTGGCGCGCATGCTGCGGGGCATGCCGCCGCGTCCCCTGTATCTGGTGACCTCGGCCTATCACATGCCGAGGGCCTGGATGAGTTTCCGGCACAGCGGACTGCAGGTCTGCGCCGTGCCCGTCGATTTCGAGTCGATTGCCAAGGTCTCGCCGGAGGACCTCGTGCCCGACGCGGCAGGACTTCGTTCGATGTCGCTCGCACTCCACGAATACCTGGGCATCGTGTACTACAGGCTCGTGAAATTCCGGTGACCCCCGATCGAGGGGACATGGCTGCCATGCCTTGCGGTTAGGCTGCTGCCTGCGATCCGGCCCTGGTGAACCTTGTTGATGAATGCTGCCCTGATTCCGACCCCGAGCCATGCGCGGACTCCGCTGCGCATCCTGTTTGTGGTCGACGGTCGTTTCCCCGCCACTGGCGGGGCGGAAATGCAGGCGCGCATGCTCGCCGCGGAACTCCTGCGGGCGGGGCATCGGGTCAGCGTGCTGGCGCCGCGCATCGGCGGCGAGCATCCGGTGCGGGAGTCCCTCGACGGCCTGCCGGTGCGGCGCCTCGGATACCCCCGCATCAAGGGCCTGGGCGCCGTGTTGCTCAACCTGCGCTACGCGGCCTGGCTGCTGCTCCATCAACGCGAGTTCGACGCGATCCACATCCACATGATGCACAACCTCGCCGGTGCGGCGGGTTGGCTCAAGCCCTGGCTGAAACCCCGGATCGCGGTGAAGGTGTCGGGTGCCGCCGAATTCCACGGCGGCATCCTGGATCCCGGGCTACGAGCTCGACTAAAGCACAGATTGCTCAATTTCGGAGCCAGAAGACTGGATGTCTTCCAGTGCAGCAGCCAGCACACCTTGTTGATGCTGCGTGACGCGGGATATCCGGCAGATCGACTGCATCTGGTCCCGAACGCCGTCGACGCCAGGCGCTTCCAGCCGGCGCAGGCGGGACGCGAGGGGCCGCTGCGGGTGGTGTTCGCCGGTCGCCACGTGCCGGTGAAGGCGCTCGACGTACTGCTGCGCGCCTGGGCCCTGGTGCGCGCGCCCCAGGGCAGTCAGCTCGTGGTGGCGGGGGACGGGCCGGAGCACGCGCGACTGGTCGCGCTGGCGCGCGAGCTGGGCATCGAGGACCGAGTGCAGTTTCCCGGCATGGTGCGCGATATCCCGGGGCTGTTCCGCGAGGCCCAGCTGTACGTCCAGGCCTCGCACCAGGAAGGCCTGCCCAACTCCGTGCTCGAGGCCATGGCGGGGGCCTTGCCAGTGGTCGCCACACGTGTAAGCGGTCACGAGGACGTGGTGCGGGACGGAAGCACCGGACTGCTGGTACCGCCGGCGGATCCGGGCGCTCTCGCGCAGGCCATGCAGACCCTGATCGACTCGCCCGAGCTGCGCCGACGCATGGGCGCGGCGGGGCGCGAGGCGGTGCTCGCGGGCTATTCCCCAGATCGCGTACTCGAGCAGCTGCTGCGGCTGTACCGGGGAGAACGGGCTTGAGCGCCGCGCAGCGTCGATGGGACGGAAGCCTGGACTCCCGCGAAGCGAGGAGGGCCGTCCGATGAGCGAGGGCACTCCCTCCGATCCCTCCGAGGCGCCGCGCCGCGAGTCCGGCGGCGCCTTGATGCGCCTGTTGCGCCACACGTCCAACTATTCGGTTGGGACGGTGCTCATCACCGTGGCCAGCGTGGTGTCCTTTCCCGTGTTCACCCGCCTGTTCACGGTGGAGGAGTATGGAGTGCTGGGCCTGGTCAACGCCACGTTGGCCATCGTGCTGGTGCTGGGCAAGCTGGGCCTGCAGCAATCGGTGGTGCGTTTCCACGCCGAGATCGAGGCCGGGCGGCGCGCCGGAGACCGCATCAGCCTGTTCTCCACGGTGTTCTTCAGCATGCTGGGGGTGGGTGCGCTGGCCACTGCGCTCAGCGCGGCCCTGTTCCTGGCCCTTCCGCATTCGTGGTGGGGTGCCTCGGGCGCGCAATACTTGGCCGCGCTTGCGGCGCCTCTGATCCTCATCCGCGTGCTCGACAGCGCCATGCTGAACCTGATGCGCGCCGAGCAGCGCAGCGGTCTCTACAGCCTGTACACGATATTGCGCAAGTACGTCGCTCTGCTGCTGGTGCTGGCCACGCTGTTCGCGCTGAGCCGCAGCCTGTGGGGCTTTTTCGTCGCCACCATCGTGGGCGAGGGCGTCGCCGTCTGTGTCATCATCGTCTATTACGCGCGCCAGGGCGTGTTCGTGCGCTCGCGCTTCTCCCGGCCCCTGTTCGCGGCTATGCTCGGATTCGGGCTGCCGCTGCTGATCAGCGAAATGTCGACCCAGTTGCTCAACGTCGGCGGACGCTACATCATCAACTATCAGCTTGGCGCCACGGCACTCGGAAGCTACGCCGCCGCCTACAACTTCTGCGACTACCTGCAGGCCGTTCTGACCGGTGCCTTCGCCCAGGCCGTGGTGCCGATGTACCTGCGCATGTGGGAGTCGCAGGGCCAGCAGAGGACCGAGGAGTTCCTGCAGCAGGCGTTGCGGTATTACCTGCTTCTGGCCGTGCCCGTGGTGGCGGGCATGGCCGCGGTGGCGCCCGACATGCTCAGGTTGCTGGCCTCGGATAGGTACGCGGTGGGGGCCCCCCTGTTCGTGTTCATCGTCGGCGGGATGCTGGTGGCCGGAGGCTCGCCCATCTTCAGCGCCGGCATCTACATTCGCAAGCTGACCCGCGTGGTGATGTATTCGGTGCTGGCGGCGGCCACCCTCAACCTCGGGCTCACCGCCGTGCTGCTGCGGTCCATGGGCATTGAGGGGGCTGCAGTGGCGACGCTGGCCAGCTACGTGCTCTTCTCGGCCTGCACGGCCTATTTCGGGCGGCGCGCGGTGCGCGTGCGCATGCCCTGGCGGGAACTGCTGCTGGCGGTTGCGCTGTCGCTGCTGATGTACGCGGTGGTCTCCCGGGTGCACATGGACTCCGTGTTGCTGCGCATCGCGGCGCGCGCGCTGCTGGGGGTGTTCGTCTACGGCGGCCTGCTGCTGCTGGTCGACCCGCCGGTGCGGCGCCTGGCGCGAGCCGGCTGGCGACGCCTGGCGGCCCGGCTGGGATGACGCGCCCGGGCAGGATCGCGGCGCGAGCTCGGCGCCATAATGGAGGGCGATCCATCCGTCGCGGAGAAGCTCGATGAACGCGGTTCCCCCTCCGGTTGCGCCCTATCGTCGTGTCCCCGCCTCCCACGGCGCCTCCTGGTGGGCGCAGGGCTGGCGCAATTTCCTGCGCGCGCCCTGGGTCTGGGCGGGCCTGACCGTGGCGCTGGTCGTATGCAGCGTGATCCTGCACAAGCTGCCCATGGGAGGCGCGCTGGCGCAGTGGCTGAGCATGCCCATGTTCACCCTGGGAGCCGTGTTCGCGTCGGTATTGCGCCGGCGCTGGGCGCGTGCGCGCAGCATCACCCCCGAGGGCCTGGCCGCCGAGGCCGACAACGAGGGAGCCTTAGGCGAATCGTCGCGCCAGTGGTCCTCGCGCCTGGGCACGCTGCTCCTGGCCTCCCTGCTCGTGCTGCTGAGCATCGTCGCCGTGCTGTTGGTGCTGGGACTTGCGCTGTCGCTGATCTTCGGGGTGGGCTTGATGCACATGGAGGCCATCGGGCGCATGATGGAGGCCTCCCCCGGAGCCGTCGTGGCCGGCATCGGCATGGGCGCCGGGGCCATGATCCTGGGGGCGCTGCTGGTGCTGGCGGCGCTGCTGGCCTGCAGCGTCGCGTTCTGGTTCGTCGGTACCCTGGTCGCGCTGGGCGGACTGGGCGCCTGGGACGCCATTCGGGTTTCGGCGCAGGCGGCTTTCGCCAATCTGGGCGCGCTGATGGTGTTCACGCTGCTGCTGATTCCGTTGGGTATCGTCGCCACCGTTCCGGCGGGCCTGGGGTGGCTGGTGCTTCTGCCCATGATTTCCGGCGCGTCCTACGCCTCTTATGACGACGTCTTTGGCGCATCCGCTCCGACCTTCCATGCCGCGCCCACGGGCGTCGGTACCTGATGCGTCCGCGCACCCTCGCCCTCACCGCACCCGCACATGGACATCGACGCCTATCTGCGCTCGCGCATCCGCACCGTGGCCGACTGGCCCCAGCCAGGCGTGCGCTTTCGCGACATCACCCCGCTGCTGCTGGACGCGCGCGCCATGCGCGTGCTGGTCGATCAGTTCGTCTGGCGCTACATGGATCCGGCCAGGCGCCCCGACGTGGTCGCCGGCATCGACGCGCGCGGCTTCATCATCGGCTCGGTGGTGGCCTTTGAGCTGGGCGTGGGCTTCGTGCCGGTGCGCAAGAAGGGCAAGCTGCCCTTCGAGACCCTCTCGGAGAGCTACGCGCTGGAGTACGGCAGCGCCACCGTGGAAGTGCACAGCGACGCGTTGCGCGCGGGCCAGCGGGTGTTGCTGATCGATGACCTGATCGCCACCGGCGGCACCATGCTCGCCGCGCACCGTCTGCTGCAGCGCCTGGGGGCCAGCATGGTCGAGGGCGCGGCCATCGTCGACCTGCCCGAGCTCGGCGGTTCCGCGGCGTTGCGCGCGGCGGGTCTCGAGCTGTTCACCCTACTGCAGTTCGATGCCCAGGACTGAAGCCTGCCGCTGGCTGTTGGCACTGGCCGCGCTGGCACTCGTGCCGACGGCCGGCGCGGCGGACTCCGCGCCGGCCACCGACGCCGCGCCGCCGAGCCTCGCGGCATCGATGGCGTCCGCGCCGGCGAGCCAGGCCGTGGGCCCGCGACTGCGCATCGTCGAAGTGCGCGGCATCGAGCTGAGCGGCAACCAGGCCCGCATCGATCTGGTGCTGCAGGTGCGCAATCCCGGTGGCTGGAATCTGTCGCTGGACGACATCCGATTCCATTGCAGTTTCAACGGCACCGCCACCGCGCAGGGACACAGCACCGGCGATCTGGATCTTCCACCGCACGGCAGCGCGGACGTTCCCGTGCGCGTGGACGTGGACGGGGCCGCGCTGCTCGAGGTGCTGGCGGCGCTGCCTCCCGACGGACTCGTGCACTATCAGCTCGACGGAGATGCGGAGCTGAACCACACGCTTCTGCGGGTTCCTTTTCACGAGCAGGGCGATGTCGCGTTGCGCCTGCGCTGAGGTCGCGCTGCCCGCGCCAACTGGCGGGCCCGGAGGCTCGACATGTCGGTGATGTGCGCCGGACCCGGATCTCCCGAGGCCTGGCCGCGGGAGCGCGACGTGCACGTCTGGGCCCTCGACCTGAACGCGCCCGCCGCGGCGCCCCTGCAATGCCTGGACGAACGCGTGATCGAGCGTGCAAGCAGGTTCGTGCACGCGGACGACACCAGGCGCTACCAGCGCGCCCACGTGGCGCTGCGGGCGATCGCCGGGGCCTACTTGGGCTGCGAACCGGCGCGGTTGGCCTTCGCCGAGCAGGCGCCGGGCAAACCCTGCCTGATCGGGCCGAGCACGAGGCTGCATTTCAACCTCAGTCACAGCAAGGACCTGGCGCTGCTGGCGCTGGGCGCAGCCGATGAACTGGGCGTGGACGTGGAAGCGGCGCGCACTAAGGGGCGCCGCCCGTCAGCGCGGCGCGGCGCCGAGGCGCCAGCGCCCGAGCACTTCGTAGCGTCCGCTGCCCAGGAGCGAGCGCTGCAGCGAAAAGCCGCGTACCTGCCAGGCCAGGGGCTCGAATTCCCCGGGAGCCTGTTCCGCGCGGGCCCTACGCGCCAGGGTCAGATGCGGGCGCCATGCGCGGTCGTCGGCAGGCGCCCCGGTGGCGAGCGCGCCGGCCAGCAGCGCGTCGTGCAGGGCCCGCAGCGGCGCCGGGATGCGCGATGGCGACAGGTGCGCGATGCCGCCGGCCGGCCACACCTCGGCCCGATCCAGCACCAGGGTGCAACCGCGGCACGATGCGGCCGCGCGCGCCGCCGCGTGCGACAGTTCGCCCACCCGCACCGGGTCCACGCGGGGCATGAACACCAGCGTGAGATGCAGCCTGCGCGCTGCCGTCGGGCGGGCGCGCTCGTCCCAGTTCCAGCGCGCGGCGTACGCGGCCATGCGCTCGCGCAGCGCGGGCGCCGGGTCCAGCGCGAAGAACAGTCGCCATGCGGGGTCGGTGACGGGCATGCATCCAGTTTAGGCGGGCTCGAGGCCCCCCCAAGTTCGGGGGCGGGCCCTGAATTTGGAAAATCGAGGGTTTAGACTATTAAGCTGCCATCAAAAATCAACAAGCCATGTCCATTGAAAAGATTCGCGCAATCGTGCTTCAGCACGGGCGCTTGTCCTGTGATCCGGAAAAAATCACGCCGGACGCCAATCTTTATGAACTCGGTCTCACTTCGTTGACCACCGTGAATCTGATGCTCGCGCTGGAGGAACATTTCGATGTCGAGTTTCCGCAACATTTATTGAGCCGCAAGACCTTCGAAAGCATTCGAGCACTGTCCGAATCCATCGACGAGATCAAGGCCTCGTAAGCGGGAGCCGCCATGTACGTACACGCAGTCAGTGAGCCGCCCGGGGTTCTCGATGTCCAGGCGCTGACCCATCGCATCGGCCGCGAGGTGCTGGCGCCGCATGCCGCCGCCGTCGACCGCGATGCACGCTTTCCGGCCGAGGCCTTCGAGGCCCTTCGTGAGGCGCGCCT
>DAIDHU010000474.1 GCA_027451915.1 Thiomonas sp.
ACATAGCGCTGGATGAAGTCGGTGCCGCGGCGGTAATCCGCGAACAAGGCGTCGTCGATCACGATGGTCTGGATGCACGCGCGCGCGCCGGGCCGAAGCAGCGCGGCCACGCTGCGGAAATACGCGGGCCAGTACGCCTCGCCCACGGCCTCGAACATCTCGATGGAGGCCAGCGCGTCGAATCCGCCCGCGGGCGCGAGTCGCTGCGCGTCGCGGTAATCGCACAGGTGCACCCTGGCCAGCGCCTCCAGCCCGGCGCCGCGCAGGCGCGCCTGCGCGAACTCCAGCTGTCGCTCGGACAAGGTGATGCCGTCGACCTGCAGACCGGCGCGCGCCGCGGTCTCGGCGAAGCCTCCCCAGCCGCAGCCCAGCTCGACCACACGCTGGCCGGGGCGTGGCTGCAGTTCGGCGAGCACGCGGTCGAGCTTGGCCTGTTGCGCCTGCTCCAGGCTCATGCCGGGCTGGGTGAACAGCGCCGAGGAATAGTTCATGCCGGGGTCCAGCCACAGCCGGTAGAAGTCGTTGCCGAGGTCGTAGTGGGCGTGGATGTTGTCCCGGCTTCCGCGCCGCGTGTTGCGCCGCAGCACCAGGTGGCGCAGACGCGCCATCAAGGTGCCCAGCGGGCTGCCGTGCAGCGCGCGCTGCACCACCGCGCGGTTGGCCAGCAGCAGGCCGAGCAGACCCGGCAGGTCCGGGCTGCTCCACTGGCCGCGAAAGTAGCCCTCGGCGAATCCGATGTCCCCGCGGCGCAGCACGGCGCCGAATACGGACCAATCGTGCACCTGCGCCTGCGCCACGGGCTGGCCGGACTCGCCAGGGCCCAGCGCGAGCAGTCGGCCGTCTGGCAGGCGAAGCTCGAGGCGCCCGTGGCGCAGCTTGCGCAACATGGCCAGCACGCTGCGCGCCGCCAGTGGCGCGCGGGCGGCGCGCTGGCGGGGCAGGGAGGCGGCGCCGCCGTGCAGGGCGCCTGTGCGAGAGGAGTCGGAGCGGGCGTTCATGGTGTCAGGGGCTCTCGGGAGGCCTTGGGCCTGGAAAAGAAGGGCACGCGCTTGCGCCACAGGCCCAGCGCCTGCCAGTGGATACGCGCGATGACCCCGAAACTGTGCAGGGGATGGGCGAGCAACGCGCGCCGCGCGGAGCCCGGGGTCAGGGGCCGCAGGCTGCCGCCGATGCTGGTGCGCAAAAGCGGACCCAGGGCATCGTCGTGATCCACCCGCGCGACCACGCGCTCGGCGCCATCGCGCGTGCAGCGCAGGAATCGGAAACGGTAGCCGCCCTCGATGCGGCAAAAGGGCGACACATGCATGGCCTTGTCCGCGCGCAGTTCCTCGCCCCAGGCCACGCCGCCGGCGCAGCCCGAGCGCAGCACGTAGCAGTGGCGCTCGCCGAAGGTGCTGTTGACCTCGGCCACCACGGCGGCCAGCGAGCCGTCCGCGCGGTGGCAATACCAGAAGCTCACCGGCTTGAACACGTAGCCCAGCACGCGGGCGAAGGTCTGCAGCCAGATCTCACCCTGCGCGTCGTGCACGCCTTGCTCGCGCAGCAGGCCCTCGATCCAGGCCAGGCTGTCCTCGCCGCCCTCGCCATGGTCGGCGTCGTGAAAACTCAGCCAGGCGCGGCGATTGCGCGGGATCGCCAGCGTGGCCTCGCCCCGCGCCAGCGCCCGCATGGGGAGCATGAGAAAGAACACGCGGTAGGCGAAGGCATGGCGCGCCGGGCGCAGGCGCGTGTGGTGCACCACGCCGCGGCCGATCAGCGCAACGCTCATGCCAGCAACTCCAGGACCTCTTCGAAACCCCGCGACGCGTGCGCTCGCTGCTGGTCCATCCAGGCTTGTGCGGCAGCGCGCCCGGCACGCAAGCCGTCTTCGTGGAATCCGTGCCCGCACCAGGCCCCGCAGAAGTAGCTTCGACGCCGCCCCTGCAAGGCCGGCACCCTGGCCTGGGCGGCGATGGCGGCGGCGTCGAACACCGGGTGGGCGTACTCCATTTCCTGCAGCACCTGGGCCGGATCGGGCTCGCGCAAGGGGTTGAGGGACACCAGCAGCGCGCGCTGGAAGGGCACCGGCTGCAGCTTGTTGATCAGGTAATGCAGACAGACCGAGCACGCCTCGGCGCCATCGATGCCGTCGCCGCGCGGCTGCCCGCTCTCGAAGTTCCAGGCAGCCCAGGCCTTGCGGCTGCGCGGCAGCAACGTGGCGTCCGTGTGCAACAAGGCGCGGTTGGCTTGATAGCGCACGGCGCCCAGCACCTCGCGCTCGGTGTCGTCGGCGTCGACCAGCAGTTCGAGGGCCTGGTCGCTGTGGCAGGCCAGCACCACGTGGTCGAACCATTCGGTTCCGGAGTCAGTGCTCACTTCCACGCCAACCTCGTAGCGCTTGACGCGCCGCACCGGGCATTGCAGCCTGGTGTCGGGCAGTTGCTCCACGATGCGCTGCACGTAGCGGCGGGCACCGCCGCGCACGGTGTACCACTGGGGCCGACCCTCGACCTGCAACAACCCGTGGTTGTGGCAAAAGCGCACCATCGAGGCCAGCGGAAAATCGAGCATGCGCCGCGCCGGACAGGACCAGATGCAGGCGAGCATCGGCAGCAGATAGTCCTGCACGAAGGCCTCGCCATAGGCCCCGTCGCGCAGGAACCGGCCCACGCTGCGTTGCTCGCCCTGCAGCCCGGCCTGCGCCAGCGCCGTGGCCTCGCGGTTGAAGCGCAGGATGTCGCGCAGCATGCCCCAGAAGCGCGGACGCAGCAGGTTGGCGCGCTGTGCGAACACGGTGTCCAGGCTGGAGCCGCTCCACTCCAGCCGGGCGCCGTCGTCCAGGGGCCGCTGCACCGAAAAGGACATGTCCGACTTCGCCAGCTCCACATCGAGTTCGGCGAACAGCCCGAGCAACCCGGGATAGGTGCGCTCGTTGAGCACCAGGAAGCCGGTGTCCACGGGGTAGCTGACGCCGTCCACGGTGGCATCCACGGTGTGCACATGGCCGCCGAAATGCGAGCCTGCCTCGAACACCGTCAGCCGGGCATGGTCCTTGAGCGCCCAGGCGGCCGCCAGCCCGGCGATGCCGCTGCCGACGATGGCGACCCTGGGTAGCTGCTCGCCGCGATCGCGGCGCGAGGAATTCGGCTGGGACATGGTTGCGCTCGAAGGGGAGATGGGGGCTGCCTTGTTGCATACGCTGCAAGAGCCGCAACGGATTCAAGACTCCGGCTGGGATGCCTTTGGGCCTCATTGTCGCATGTTTGTCCAGGACAGTTACGGTCCGTTATGCGATTCCCGGGGCCAATAGTCATGTTTGTCATGGACATACAGGGTATGCCTTCCATGCCGGGCCTCCACCATTCCCATGCCGGGAAGCTCGCAAACCCCTAGACTGGGGTTTCACCATGAGTCTGCTGCTGTTCAAGATCGCGATCACCCCTCTGCTGGTCCTCGGCGCGACCCTGCTGCAGCGACGCTTCGGAGGTTCCATCGGCGGGCTGCTCACCGGCCTGCCGCTGACCTCCGCGCCGCTCTCGGTGTTCCTGGCGGTGCAGAACGGTCCGGGCTTCGCCTCGCGCGCGGCGGTGGGCACCCTGCTGGGACTGACCGGCACGGCCGGCTTTTGCGCGACCTATGCGCGCGCCGCGCGGGGGCGCCGCTGGGCCCCCGCCCTGTTGCTGGCAAGCCTGGCCAGCGCGGGCCTGTTCCTGCTGCTGGCACGCCTGCCCCAGCGGCCCGGCATGGCCGCGGCGATGGTGTTTCCGGCCCTCGTGGCGCTGGCCCTGCTGGCGGGCCGGCAGGGGCCGATCCTGCAGACTCCGCACCCCTGGTGGGACCTGCCGGCGCGCATGGCCTTCGCCCTGGCCGTGGTGCTGGGCATCACGGCCGCCTCGCTGCACCTGGGCGCCACCTGGAGCGGCTTGCTGGCCGCGCTTCCCGTGCTGTCGGCGACCATGGGAGGCTTCACCCACCGGCAGGCGGGTCCCGAGGCGGCGCGCGCCTTGCTGCGAGGCATCATCGTCGGCTGCCTGGGTGCCGCCACCTTCAACCTGGTCGTGGCGCTGGGGCTGCAGCGCGGCGGCCTGGCCGCCGCCTACGGTGTCGCCGTGCTCGGCGCCCTCGGCGCCGCCGCGCTGGGCCACGTCGCCTTCGCCTCGGGCGGTGGCGCCGCACAGTTGCTGCGCGAGGTGTTGCGGCGCGCCTGAAAGCGACTATCCTGGGTCCGGCGAACATCATCGCTTCGCGCAATGGGAGATTCGCTCCATGGACCCGGAGTCACGAGCCAAGGTCTGCCTGTTCGAGGCCATCGTCGCATCGCACGACGACGCCATGGTCAGTCTCACGCCCGACGGCCTGGTCAGCAGCTGGAATCCCGCCGCGCAGCGCCTGTTCGGGCACTCGGCGCCCCAGGCGCTGGGGCGGCACATCGAGACGCTGCTGGTGCAGCACAACCCGCCCCTGCCTGGCGGCGACTCCGAGGCCGCGCAAGGCCTGAGTTCGCCGGCACTGGTGCGGGGCGCGCGAGGCGACCTGATCTCGGCGCTGGTCACACGGCGCCCGCTGCAGGACTCGCGGCTTGGCGACATGGGCACGCTGGTCACGGTGCATCCGATGCGCCAGGCCCTGGCCACCGCCCAGGACTTCGGGCCCAGGACGCAGCCGATCAACGTCTACGAGTCCCTGGTCGAGTCCACCGACGACGCCATCGTCACCAAGACCCTCGGGGGCATCGTGCTGAGCTGGAATCCGGGAGCCCAGCGCATTTTTGGCTACAGCGCGGCGGAAATGATCGGTGAGCCGATCACCAAGCTGATCCCGGTGGATCGCCTGCACGAGGAGGAAATGATCCTGCAGCGCATCGCCAGCGGCGAGCGCGTGGAGCATTTCGAAACCGTGCGCGTGCACCGCGACGGCCACCTCGTGCATGTATCCGTGACCATCTCCCCGCTGCGCGACGCGGCCGGACGCATCGTCGGCGCCTCCAAGATCGCGCGCGACATCGGCGAACGCATCCGGGCCGCGCAGACCATCTGGCGCCAGGCCAACCAGGACGCGCTGACCGGGCTTCCCAACCGCCATGCCTTCGGCCAGCGCCTGGGCATGGAGGCGCAGCGCGCGCGGCGCGACCAGCTCTCCTTCGCCGTGCTCTACGTGGATCTCGACCACTTCAAGTCCGTCAACGACTCGCTGGGACATGGAGCGGGTGATGCGCTGCTGGGTGCAGTGGCCGATTGCTTGCGCTCGGCGCTGCGCACCTCCGACGTGCTGGCACGCCTGGGGGGCGACGAGTTCAGCGTGATGCTGCCTGCCCCGGCCGATGCGCGCACGGCGCGCCGGGTCGGCGCCAAGCTGCTCGAGGCGCTGGCGCCCGCCTTCCCGATCGGAGGCCATGCCATCCATATTTCCGCCAGCATCGGCCTGGCGGTGTTCCCGCAGGATGCCGACTCCCCCGAAGACCTGCAGCGCTGCGCCGATCTGGCGATGTACGAGGCCAAGCACGCCGGCCGCAACCGCACGGTGGTCTACGAGTCGTCCATGAACCAGCGCGCGCGCGGGCGCCTGGTGCTGGTTGGAGACCTGCGCCGCGCCTGCCGGCTGGGCGAGCTGTTCCTGATGTACCAGCCGGTGGTGCGCACCGCCGACGGCTCGCTGGCCAAGTTCGAGGCCCTGGTGCGCTGGCGGCATCCGGCCTTTGGCGTGGTGCCACCCGCGCGGTTCATCGCCCTGGCCGAGGAAAGCGGGCTGATCGTCGAGATCGGCGAGTGGGTATTTCGCAGCGCCGCCGAACAGGCGCTGCGCTGGCAGGGACCGGACGGCCAGGGGCCGCAGATGAGCTTCAACGTCTCGCCGGTGCAACTGGCCGCCGACCGCGACCCCACGCAGGGCTGGATGGATTACCTGGAGCGCATCGGGCTGCCCCCGCAACGCCTGGTGGTGGAAGTGACCGAAACGGTGATCCTGGACGAATCCCCGCGCATCGCCCAGCGCCTGCGGGATCTGCGCGCGCGCGGGCTGCAGGTCGCGGTGGACGACTTCGGCACCGGTCATTCCAACCTGGCCTCGCTCAGCCGGGTGGAGGTGGACTACCTGAAGATCGACCAATCCCTGGTGCGCAGACTTCCCGGGGATACGCGCAAGCATGCGATCTGCGAGGCCATCGTCGCCATGTCGCACCGCCTGGGAATCGGGGTCATCGCCGAGGGCATCGAGACCGAGGAGGAACTGGCCCGCGTGCGCGACATCGCCTGCGATTTCGGGCAGGGCTACCTGTACGCGCGCCCGCTGGACGCGCAGGCCGCCACCGAATGGATGCTGCAGAACCAGGCGCGGCGCCGCGCAGCGGGTCCCGTCTAGTCCAGCAGGGCTTTCAGGGCCTCGATGTCCTCGCCGCAGGCGCGCGCCGCGGTCTGCTCGATGCGCCGGTACAGGCGCACGAGTTCCAGGCCCGTGGCGGTCAGTCGGCTGCCTCCGCCCTGGGCGCCGCCGTGCACCGATTCCACCACCGGTGCCCGCAGGCAGCGATTGAGATCGTCGAGCAGCATCCAGGCCCGCCGGTAGGACATGCCCAGGTCGCTCGCCGCGGCGATGATCGAGCCGGCGTCCCGCACGGCCTCCAGCAGCTCGATCCTGCCGGGCCCCACGGCGATGTGCGTGCCCTTGGTCAGGCGCAGCCGAAAACGCGCCACGGCAGCGGCCTCGGCGGCCTGCCGGGCGGCGGGCGCTGGAGCTTTGCGGGCGGCGGGGTCGGACATGGGAAACGGGGGCTACGAACGCGGCGCCGCGTGGGCGGCCCAGCCCACAGCATAGGGCCGGCGTGCTCCGCGACCCGCGTCGTGGCTGTCGCCCAGCGGCCTCGGCCGTTCCCTCCGACAATGTGCAGCCTCGTGCCAGCGCATGGCAGCCGATCCCGCCCGATGCCTCCCGACCATCCCCCCTGCCCCGCCGAAGACTCCGTCTGGAACGTCCCCGGCTTCTCCCGGTTCTGGCTCGCCCGCGTCGCGCTGACCGGTGCCTACCAGATGCTCAGCGTGGCCATCGCCTGGCAGATGTACGCCATCACCGGCAGCGCCTTCGACCTGGGCCTGGTCGGCCTGTTGCAATTCCTGCCACGCATGGCGCTGGTGCTGGTCGCCGGCAGCGTGGTCGACCGCTTCGAACGCCGGGACGTGGTCGCCGTCAGCATGGCCTTGCAGGCCATCGCCGCCGGGGTGCTGGTGGCCGCGGCCCAGGGCTGGGGCCTGCAGCCCGGGCGGGCGCTGCTCCTGGGCCTGTCGGCCCTGGTGGGCGCCTGCCGCGCCTTCGACACCCCGGGCATGCAGGCCATGCTGCCGGCGCTGGTTCCGCAGACCCTGCTGGCCCGCGCCATCGCGCTGGCCGCCTCGGCCACCCAGGCCGCCAGCGTGATCGCACCCGCGCTGGGCGGCTTGCTGATCGCGGTGGGCCCGGGCCTGGGCTACGGACTGACCTGCGTGATCGACCTGCTCGGCGTGGCCTTGCTGCTGAGCCTGCCGCGCGTGCGGGCCGCCACGCGCGCGCGCATCACCCTGGACTCCATGCTGGAGGGCGTGCGCTACATCCGCGCGCACCCGGTGGTGCTGGGGGCCATTTCGCTGGATCTGTTCGCGGTGCTGCTGGGGGGCGCCACGGCCCTGCTTCCGGTGTACGCGCGGGACATTCTGCACATCGGTCCCTGGGGCCTGGGCATGTTGCGTGCCTGCCCCGCGGTCGGCGCCCTGCTCACCGCGGCCTGGCTGGCGCGCCACCCGGTGCAGCGCCACGCCGGGCGCCTGATGTTTTCCACGGTCGCGGTGTTCGGCCTGTCCACCGTGGTGTTCGGCCTGTCGCGCTGGACGGGGTTGTCGATGCTGGCGCTGGCCGTGCTGGGCGGCTCGGACCTGATCAGCGTGGTGATCCGCGGCACCCTGGTGCAGTTGCAAACCCCGGATGCGCTGCGCGGCCGGGTCAACGCGGTCAACTCCCTGTTCATCGGCGCCTCCAACCAGCTCGGGGAATTCGAATCCGGCTTCACCGCGGCCTGGTTCGGCGCCGTGCCCGCGGTGGTGCTGGGCGGACTGGGAACCCTGGGCATCGTGCTGCTGTGGCGCCGCCTGTTCCCCGCCCTGGCACGCTACGACAGCCTGTCCTGAGCGGGCCCTGCGGATCGCCGACGGGCTCGACCGCATTCAATCGGCGGGAAACAGCGCGAAACGCAGCACGAACAGCGCGGCCACCACCCACAGCGCGGGGTGCACCTCGCGTGCGCGCCCGGTGAACAGCTTGAGGGCCGCGTAGGCGATGAAACCGAAGGCCAGGCCATTGGCGATGGAGTAGGTGAAGGGCATGACCAGCGCGGCCAGCGCCGAGGGCACCGCCTCGGTGACGTCGCTCCAGTCGATCTGCAGCAACTCGCGCATCATCAGCCCGGCCACGTACAGCAGCGCCGGCGCGGTGGCCCAGGGCGGCACCACGGCGGCCAGCGGGGCGAAGAACAGCGCGGCCAGGAAAAGCACGCCCACCGTCAGCGCCGTCAGCCCGGTGCGCCCTCCGGCCTGCACGCCCGATGCGCTCTCGATGTAGGCGGTGGTGCTGCTGGTGCCCAGCAGCGAGCCGGAGAAGATCGCCAGGCTGTCGGCGAACAGCGCCCTGCCCAGGCCTTCCTCGCGCGCGCCGTCGAGCAGACCGGCCTTGCGCGCCAGCCCGGTCAGGGTTCCCGTGGCGTCGAAGATCTCGACCAGCACGAACACCAGGATGATGTGAAAAAAGCCCCCCCGCAGCGCCCCGGGAATATCCAGCTTGAGCAGGGTCGGCGAGATGCTCGGCGGCGTCGACACGATGCCCTGGAAATGGGTCAGGCCCAGCAGCATGCTGGCCACGGTCACCGCGAGAATGCCGATGAGGATCGCGCCGCGCAGGCGAAAGTAGTCCAGCACGGCGATCAGCAGGAAGCCCAGCGCCGCGAGCAGCACAGGCAGGCTGTGCAGGTTGCCCAGGCCGACCTTGGTGGCCGGGTTGGCCACCACGATGCCGGCTCCCGACAGCGCGATAATCGCCAGGAACATGCCGATGCCGGCGGCGATGGCGCTGCGCAGGGAACTCGGGATTCCCGCCACCAGCCAGCGTCGCAGGCCGGTGATGGTCAGCGCGACGAACACGCAGCCGGAGATGAACACCGCACCCAGCGCCTGCTGCCAGGTGAAACCCATGCCCTTGACCACGGTGAAGGCGAAAAAGGCATTCAGCCCCATGCCGGGAGCCAGTCCCACGGGCCAGTTGGCGACAAAGGCCATGATGAAGGTGCCCACGGCCGCGGCCAGACAGGTGGCGACGAACACGGCGTTGTGGTCCATGCCCGTCGTGGACAGGATCGACGGGTTGACGAAAATGATGTACGACATGGTCAGGAAGGTCGTCACCCCGGCCATGACCTCGGTGCGCACATCGGTTCCGTGTTCCCCCAACTTGAACAGGGATTGCAGACTCATTGTTGTTCTCCTCCGGTTTCGCGGGTCAAGCTTAGCCCAGCCCGCACCCTGTGGGGGCGGCCGGAGATCGCTCCCGCGAGCGCACGAACCCCATGCCGGTCATGAGCGGGACGGGACACCGGCCTTCTGCGAAATTGCCGGTTTGGATGCAAACTTGCATCCGGGGCATGTACTCTAGGGTCCGTCGCCGGCCCATGGGACGGCGCCAACTTCTGGTTCCGGAACGATCATGGAAGTCCAAATCGACAAGCGTTACCCGCTGCAGGTGGATCCCGAGCGTGCATGGGCCCTGCTCAGCGACATTCGCGCCGTGGCCGGCTGCATGCCCGGGGCGCAGATCACCGAGCAGTTGTCCGATACGAACTACCAGGGGCTGATGAAGGTGAAGGTGGGCCCGGCGCAGGCCCAGTTCGGCGGCACGGTGGAGGTGCTCGAGCTGGACGCCGGAACGCGCCGCCTGGCCCTGCGCGGCAAGGGGGCCGACAAGGGCGGTTCCTCCGCGTCGATGGAGTTGCACGCCGTGCTCGAGGCCGACGCGCAGGCTCCGGGCCAGGTCACGCTGCATGGCGACGCCCGCGTGGAGGTCACGGGCAAATTCGCGCAATTCGGCGCGCGCATGATGGTGCAGGTCTCGGAGCTGCTGCTGGGCCAGTTCGTCGCGAACTTCCAGACCGCGGCACAACAACTCCCGGCGGCCTCGGCCGCGTCGGACGGCGCCGCGCCCGGGCAGGCCCCCCCGTCAGCGCAGGCATCGCCTCGCGCGAGCGAGCCGGGCGCGGCCGCGCAGCCGCAGTCCGCGGCGGCGCCACGCGCCTCCGCGGGCGAACTCAACGGGCTGGCCATCCTGTGGGCCCTGCTCAAGTCCTGGTTGGCCGGCCTGTTCGGCCGTGGCGGGCGCTGACCCCTGGGAGCCGCGATGAACAGCATCGACATCGAAGTGCTGCGTACCGCGCTGGATTGGCTGGCGTCGGGCCGTCGGGTGGTGCTCGGCACGGTCGTGCGCACCTGGGGATCGGCCCCGCGTCCTCCGGGCTCGCTGATGATCATTCGCGACGACGGACAGGTCGCCGGCTCGCTTTCCGGGGGCTGCATCGAGGACGACCTGATCCGGCGCGTGGCCGCCGGCGAGCTGGCCCTGCACCGCCCCGAGGCCACGGTCTATGGCAGCAACGCGGAGGAGGCCCAGCGCTTCGGACTACCCTGCGGCGGCAGTGTGCAAGTGGTGTTGGAGCCGATGCTCGACAGCGCCTGGCCGGCCGATCTGCTGCGCCGCGTGCAAGCCGCCGAACGCACCGAGCGCGTGGTCGACCTGGAATCCGGCGCGGTGCGCCTGCGGCGCGCCACGCGGGCCGATGCGCTGTTCTACGACGGGCGCGAACTGCGTACCGTGCACGGCCCGCGCCAGCGCCTGCTGATCATCGGCGGCGGGCAACTCTCGCGCTACCTGGCGACGATGGCGGTGATGCTGGACTACCGCGTGACCGTCTGCGAGCCGCGCACCGAATACCACGAAGGCTGGGAGGCGCTCGCCGGCGTGGAGTTGTCCACGCGCATGCCCGACGACGAGGTGCTGGCCATGCAACTCGACGAGGCCAGCGCGGTGGTGGCCCTGACCCACGACCCCAAGCTCGACGACCTGGCCCTGATGGAGGCGCTGCGCACGCCGGCCTTCTACGTCGGCGCGCTGGGCTCGCGCGTGAACAACGAGCGGCGCCGCGAAAGACTCTTGCAGTTCGACGTCAGCCCCGAGCAGGCCGCGCGCCTGCGCGGACCGGTGGGCCTGCGCCTGGGCGCGCTGACCCCGCCCGAGATCGCCGCCAGCATCGTGGCCGAGATGACGGCGATCCGCCGCGGGGCGGACGTGTCGCAGCCGCTCAACGACTGGAGCCTGTCGGCGTCGATCTGCGCGGTGGGCTGAGCGCCCCCAGGCGCAGCGCCAGCTGCGGCAGCACGAACAACTCGTAGGCCAGCAAGGCGGCCAGCCCTCCCAGCAGGGCCCGCGCCATCGGCCCGGCGA
>DAIDHU010000475.1 GCA_027451915.1 Thiomonas sp.
GGATTTCTCCGTACTCTAGCGTTGAGCGTTCAAACTTTTCTCTTGAATTCCCGAAAAGCCAAACGCCCACACTTATCGGCTGCTTCTTGTTAATGATCGAGCTTCTTTCGAAGCGGTGCTGCGCGAAGCAGCGAAGAACGAATTCTTGCACGCTTCCGCAAGCCGCGCAAGTCCCCTTCAACAAAAAGTCATCATGGGCGCGTAGAAGCCCGCGCCGGCCCCCCCGCGCAAGCCAGCAGCTCGTTGCCCACCAGCGCGACCAGGATCAGGCCGCCGCCCAGCAGCGTGCTCGTGCTCGGCACCTCGGAGGCGCCCAGCCAGGCCCACAGGGTGCCGAACACGACTTCCAGCACACCCAGCAAGGCGACTTCCGCCGGCGCCAGGCGTTGCGCCGCCCAGACCGCGAAGGCCCCGGGCAGTGCGAGCTGGAACACGCCGAGCACCGCCAGCCAGGCCAGATCGTGCGCGTCCACCACCAGCCGGGTGCCCGCGAACACGCCCATCAGCGCGGCCGACAGCGCCGCGCCCAGCATGGGCGCCAGTTGCATGGGAAGACGCCCGCCCGCGTGGCGCAGCGCCACCCAGTTGCCGGCCGCGGCCACCGGCACGAGCAGGCCGATGAGCAGGCCCGCCACTTCGCGCGAGCCCGTGCTCGCGTGCAGGTTGTGCCAGAACATCCAGCCCATGCCCAGCATGGCCACGGCGATCGCGCCCCAGGTGCGCGCGCGCACCGGCACGCCCAGGAAGAGCAGGCCCATCAGCGCGGCGAACAAGGGGCCCAGGCTCTCGGCCACCAGGGTCTGCGCCACCGTGGTCAGGCTCAGCGCGACCATGAAGGCGGTGTACATGACCGCCCAGCACAACCCGGACAGCCACAGCAGCGCGGCACCGCCGCCCGGCGGCGCCAGCGCCTGACGCGCCAGCGCCACGGGCCCGCGGCGCGCGCCCAGCACCAGCAGCAGCGCCAGCGCGGCGAAGCCGCTGCGCCAGAACACCAGCACGCCCCCGTCGTGGCGGTGCAGGTGGCGGGTGATCACGCCGGCGATGCTCCACAGCAGGGTGCACACCACCATGGCCGCGACGGCCCGGCGGTGCATGCGCGCGGCGGCGCGCTGCGAATCGGCACGGGTGTCCAAGCTGCCCTGCCCGGCTCGGAGCTGGCGCGGCGAGACCGCGCTCAGATCCCCTGCGCCATCGCGCGGTCCGCGCGCTTGCGATCGTGCTCGCTGAGGTGGCGCTTGCGCAGACGGATCGACTTGGGCGTGATTTCCACCAGTTCGTCGTCGGCGATGAACTCCACCGCGTATTCCAGGCTCAGCTCGATGGGCGGGGTGATCTTGATCGCGTCTTCCTTGCCCGAGACGCGGAAGTTGGTGAGCTGCTTGGCGCGCACCGGATTGACCACCAGATCGTTGTCGCGGCTGTGCACGCCCACGATCATGCCCTCGTACACCGGGTCGCCCGGCTTGACGAACATGCGCCCGCGGTCGTCGAGCTTGCCCAGCGCGTAGGTGACGATCTCGCCCTGGTCCTGGCTGATCAGCACGCCGTTCTTGCGCCCCTGGATCTCGCCGCGGTAATCGTCGTAGCTGTCGAATATGTTGCTGATCAGCCCCGTGCCCCGGGTCAGGTTGAGGAATTCAGTCTGGAATCCGATCAGCCCACGGGCCGGGATGCGGTATTCCAGGCGCACGCGGCCCATGCCGTCGGGCTCCATGTTCACGAGCTCGCCGCGGCGCTCGCCCAGCGCCTGCATGACCCCGCCCTGATGCTGCTCCTCGACGTCGGCGGTGACCAGCTCGATGGGCTCCTGGCGGCGTCCGTCGAGCTCGCGGAACACCACGCGGGGCTTGCTCACCGCCAGCTCGTAGCCTTCGCGGCGCATGTTCTCGAGCAGGATGGTCAGGTGCAGTTCGCCGCGCCCGGAGACCTCGAACCCCCCGTCCTCGTCGGTGTCGTGCACGCGCAGCGCCACGTTGCTCTGCAGTTCGCGGTCGAGGCGGTCGCGGATCTGCCGGCTGGTCACGAACTTGCCCTCGCGTCCGGCCAGCGGGCTGGTGTTGACGCAGAAATTCATGGTCAGGGTCGGCTCGTCCACCGCCAGCATCGGCAGCGGCCGCGGCTCCTCGGGACTGGTCAGGGTCACGCCGATGCCGATGTCCTCGATGCCGTTGATCAGCACGATGTCGCCCGGCCCGGCCTCCTCGGCCTGGCGGCGCTCCAGGCCCTCGAACTTGAGCACCTGGTTCACGCGCGCCTTCGCCGGCACCGAATCGGGGCCGTGGTACACGGCCACGTCCTGCCCGGGCCGCAGGGTGCCGCTGTTGACCCGGCCGATGCCGATGCGCCCGACGAAA
>DAIDHU010000476.1 GCA_027451915.1 Thiomonas sp.
AAATTGTTCCACCAGTCCTCGCCGTAGGCGTCGTCGAAGCCGATGAAGGCCACGCTGCGCACCTTGTCGGCGACCAGGTTCTTGACAATGGCACGAGCCATCAGGCCCGTGGTCTGCGGGGTGTTGAAGGCCCACACGCGCGGACCCGTGACCGGGTACACGATGGGGCGGCCCGCGGCCAGGGAGATGTTGGGGGTCTTGCTGGAACCGATGACGTCGAGCATGGCCATCGAGTTCGGGGTGATGGACGAGCCGATCACCAGGTCGACCTTGTCGCTGTCGATGAGTTCCTTGGTCGCCTTCACCGCGGTGGTGGGATCGGAGGCGTCATCCTTGAAGATGTAGTCGATCTTCTGGCCGTCGATCTGCTTGGGGAAGAGCTCGACGGTCTTTTTCTCCGGAATTCCCAGCGAAGCGGCCGGGCCGGTCTGGGACAGCACCACGCCGACCTTGACGTCGGCATGGGCGGTAGCGGCGCAGGCCATGGCCACGGCGGCGGCAAGCACGAGATGAACGGTTTTCATGAATGGTCTCCTCCAGGGTGAATACCCCGCTGCGCCCGGGCACAGCGGGACGACTGAGTTCGCGCCGCCCTCGCGGGAGGCACGCCGCCCGGGTTGGGCGGTGGCTTCACGAAGGCTCGCGCGCCAGGCGCAGCGCCTGGCGCAGCACGCCCAGGTCGCCGACGTGGTTGGCAAGCAGCAGCACCAGGCGCGCATCGAGCAGCGCGGACGCTGACGCGTCCAGGCCTTCATGCGCCGCAAGCACCTCGGCGTAGAAGGTGTCGGCCGCCACATGCTCGTAGGGGCTGGGCGAGGCCGGATCGTGAAAGTGGGCTTGAAGCACGAGTTCCATGGATCAAGGCAAGGCTACGGGAAGGGAATGCCCGGTGGCTCGGGCCAGCGCGGCCCGCACCGAAGCCGGGTCGACGCGCCGCCAGCGTGCGGCCACATGCTGGTCGGGGCGAATCAGGTAGGCGGTGCCCTCGCGCGCATCGCAGCGCTCGGCGGCCAGGTGTTGCACGTCATGCAGCACCTGCACGCCCTCCAGCCGCCCCGGCTGCTCGGCCAGCACCACCAGGCGTGGCGCGATGGGCCCTTCGGCCAGTTCGCGCAGCGCCTGCGTGGTCTCGCGCAGGCTCTCGGCGCGGTCGGTGAACAGCAGCAGCGTGAAGTCCCCGCCGGTATGGCGCAACAGCCAGTCGGCCCGGCCGTCGAGCTCCACCGGGGCATCGGCCAGTGGCGAGCCGGGGCGCAGCATGCAGTCGAAGCCCTGCGCATCGGGGGTGTTCAAGTCCGAGTCCCACAGGTGCGTGGGGGTGGACAGGCGCCCGGAGTTCACCAGCGCGCGCGCGAAGGGGTGGCGCACCGCCAGTTGCAGCGTGGCTTCCCGGTAGCGCCGCGCGGTGTCCGTCTTGGGGGTGATGAAATCGGTGGCGCGCGTGGAGTTGCCGATGTTGTCGTCGGCCGCGACCGCGCGCTCGACGTCATAGCTGTCCAGCAGGGATTCGGGCGCCAGCCCGCGCTGCACCAGCGCCAGTTTCCAGGCCAGGTTGTCCACGTCCTGCAGCCCGGAGTTGGCGCCCCGCGCGCCGAAGGGCGAGACCTGGTGCGCGGCGTCGCCGGCGAACAGCACCCGCCCGCTGCGAAAACTGCGCATGCGCCGGCATTGGAAGGTGTACACGCTGACCCACTCGAGATCGAAGTGCACCTGCTGATAGCCCTGATGGTCGAGCATCGCCCGGATGCGTGGAATCACCCGCTCGGGCTGGCGCTCGAGCTCCGGGTCGGCGCCTGCGCCCAGCTGGAAGTCGATGCGCCAGACCTCGTCGGCCTGCCGATGCAGCAGCACCGACTGGCCCGGGTGAAAAGGCGGGTCGAACCAGAACCAGCGCTCGGCGGGAAACTGCGCGTGCATGGACACGTCGGCGATCAGGAATCGATCGTTGAACACCTTGCCCTCGGCGTCCAGGCCGAGCATCTTGCGCACCGGACTGCGCGCGCCGTCGGCCGCGATCACCCAGTCGGCCTCCAGGGTGTATTCGCCCTGCGGGCCGGCCACGCGCAGCCGTACCCCGTCGGCCAGTTGCTCGATGCCCTCCACGCGGTTCTTCCAGCACAGCGCGATGCCTGGAAGCTCTTGCGCGCGGTCCACCAGATACTGCTCGAGGTAGTACTGCTGCAGATTGACCATGCCGGGCATCGCATGCCCGGGCTCGGGCAGGAGCTCGAAACTGTAGACCTCGCGATCGCGATGGAACACACGCCCGGTGTTCCAGGTCAC
>DAIDHU010000477.1 GCA_027451915.1 Thiomonas sp.
GGAGCCGGCCCGCATCGCGTTGGCACACGCCCTGCAAGGGGACGGCGACGATGCGCGCGAACTGGCCGCGCGCATGCTCGGCTCGTACTGAGAGCGCCGACGCCCCGCCTCGCGGCGGCCGCGGCAAGCCGGCGGCGTCAAGCCAGCAGCTGACGGTGCTGGCGCAGGGCTTCCAGCACCACCGGCTCGATGCCCTTGCCGCCCTGGGAGTCGATGTAATCCAGAAGTTCGCGGCGCATGCGCGGCTCCCAGAAGCGCTTGACGTGCATGGCGATGCCTTCCAGCGCCTCGCCGCGGTCCGGCATCGCCTGGAAGAACTGGCCGATGCGGTTGACCATGGAGATCAGGTGTTCGGTCTTCATGTGGAGAGCAGGCTGGTCGTGGTTTCGGGGGAAGCTTCGAGGGCGATGCGTCGGGCGCCGCTGTAGACCACCAGGTCCTCGCCGCGGGCCAGGCCGACCAGACACATGCCGACCTCGCGCGCGCTGCGCGCGGCCAGCGCAGTCGGAGCCGACACGGCCACGAGCACGGGCACGCCGGCCTGCGCGGCCTTCTGCACCATCTCGACACTGGCACGGCTGGTGATGAGCACGAAGCCCTCCGAGGCATCGACGCCGGAGCGCGCCATCGCGCCGATGAGCTTGTCCAGCGCATTGTGGCGCCCGACGTCCTCGCGCAGCAGCAGCAGGCGCCCGCGCGCATCGCACCAGGCGGCGGCGTGCACGGCCCCGGTGGCGGCATTCAGGCGCTGATGATCGCGCAGGGATCGCAAGGCACGCGCCACCGCGGACGAGGCCAGGGGCGCTCCGCGCGGGGGCGGCAGAGCTTGCAGCGGACGCAGCGCCTGGTCCAGACTGTCGGTGCCGCACAGCCCGCAGCCGGTACGCCCGGCCAGGCTGCGTCGGCGCTCGCGCAGGCGCTCGAAGCAGCGCGCGGCCACCTCGATGTGCAGGGTGAGTCCGCGCGGCTCGCGCACGATTTCGCAGTCGTAGACCTCGGCCGCTCGCTCGACGATGCCCTCGCCCAGGCTGAAGCCCAGGGCGAAGTCCTCCAGGTCCAGCGGCGTGGCCAGCATGACGGCGTGCGAAACGCCGTTGTACTGCAGCGCCACGGCCACCTCCTCGGACAGCCAGTCCTCGACCTGCTGCGCGCGGCCGTCGCGCCAGCGCAGCACGTCCAGGCTGCGCGCGCCCTCGCAGGGCGGGCTCATCGCCCCGCCCCGCGCCTGCCACGGCCTCGGAACCATGCCGGGCGGGGGCTCATGTGGCCGCCACTTCCTTGCGAGCCTGCGCGGCGTGGCTCTCGCCCATCGCATGCGCGGCCTGGCGCTGGGCCAGCAATTGCTCCTGGGTTCGGCTGAATCGCGTGTACTCGCGTTGCCAGGTCGAGGGCTGGCTCACCGGCATGACCTGCACCGCGGTCACCTTGTACTCGGGGCAGTTGGTCGCCCAATCGGAGCTGTCGGTGGTGATCACGTTGGCGCCGGACTCGGGGAAGTGGAAGGTGGTGTAGACCACGCCGGGCTGCATGCGCTCGCTGACCAGCGCGCGCAGCACCGTTTCCCCGGATCGGCTGCTGATGCCCACCCAGTCGCCGTCGCGGATGCCCCGGTCCTCGGCGTCGTGGGGGTGAATCTCCAGGCGGTCCTCCTCGTGCCAGCGGCTGTTCTCGGTGCGCCGTGTCTGCGCACCGACGTTGTACTGGGACAGGATGCGCCCGGTGGTCAGCAGCAGCGGATACTTGGGCGTGACCTTCTCGTCGCTGGCGACGTACTCGGTGATCATGAAGCGCCCCTTGCCGCGCACGAAGCTGCCCACGTGCATGGTGGGAGTGCCTTGCGGCGCCTCCTCGTTGCACGGCCACTGCACGCTGCCCAGGCGATCGATCAGGTCGAAGCTCACGCCGTGGAAGGTCGGGGTCAGGGCCGCGATCTCGTCCATGATCTCGCGCGGATGGGTGTAGTGCATCGGATAGCCCAGCGCGTTGGCCAGCAGCTGCGTGGCCTCCCAGTCGGCGTAGCGCCCCAGCGGCGGCATGACCTGGCGCACGCGGGAAATGCGGCGTTCGGCGTTGGTGAAGGTGCCGTCCTTCTCGAGGAAGGACGAACCGGGCAGGAACACGTGCGCGTACTTGGCGGTCTCGTTGAGGAAGATGTCCTGCACCACGATGCATTCCATCGCCGCCAGCGCGGCAGCGACATGCTGGGTGTCGGGGTCGGACTGCACGATGTCCTCGCCCTGGCAGTACAGGCCCTTGAAGGATCCGTCCAGCGCGGCGTCGAACATGTTGGGAATGCGCAACCCCGGCTCGGGCTGGATGTCCACGCCCCAGAGTTGCTCGAACTGCGAGCGCACCGTCGAGTCGGACACGTGACGGTAGCCGGGCAGCTCGTGGGGGAAGGAGCCCATGTCGCAGGAACCCTGCACGTTGTTCTGGCCGCGCAGCGGGTTCACGCCCACGCCCTCGCGCCCGACGTTGCCGGTGGCCATGGCCAGGTTGGCGATGGCCATCACCGCGGTGGAGCCCTGCGCATGCTCGGTCACGCCCAGGCCGTAGTAGATCGCGGCGTTGGGGCGGCGCTCACCCAGCCGGCCCTCGGTGTTTCCGGTGGCGAACAGGCGCGCCGCGGCGCGCAGCTCGGCCGCGGGCACGCCCGTCACCGCCTCGACGGCTTCGGGAGAATGCTCGGGACGGGCCACGAACTCGCGCCAATGCTCGAAGGCCTTGGGCTCGCAGCGCTGGGCCACGAAGGCCTCGTCGACCAGGCCTTCGGTCACGACCACGTGGGCCAGGGCGTTGAGCACGGCCACGTTGGTGCCCGGGCGCAGCGGCAGATGGTACTGAGCCTTCACGTGCGGGGATTGCACCAGGTCGATGCGCCGCGGGTCGACCACGATCAGGCGGGCGCCTTCGCGCAGGCGCTTTTTCATGCGCGAGGCGAACACCGGATGGCCGTCGGTGGGATTGGCGCCGATGACCATGATCACGTCGGATTTCTCCACCGACTTGAAGGTCTGGGTTCCGGCCGATTCGCCCAGGGTCTGCTTCAGGCCGTAGCCCGTGGGCGAGTGGCACACCCGCGCGCAGGTATCGACGTTGTTGTTGCCGAAGGCCGCACGCACCAGCTTTTGCACCAGATAGCCTTCCTCGTTGGTGCAGCGCGACGAGACGATGCCGCCGATCGAATCACGCCCGTACTTGGCCTGGATGCGCTTGAACTCGGAGGCCGCGTAGGCGATGGCCTGTTCCCAGCTCACCTCCTGCCAGGGCTCGTCGATGCTCTTGCGGATCATCGGCGTGGTGATGCGATCCTTGTGGGTGGCGTAGCCCCAGGCGAAACGTCCCTTGACGCAGCTGTGCCCCTCGTTGGCCGCGCCGTCCTTCCATGGCACCATGCGCACCACCTGGGTGCCCTTCATCTCCGCCTTGAAGCCGCAGCCGACACCGCAGTAGGCGCAGGTGGTGCTGATGCTGTGCTCGGCCTGGCCGAGCTCGATCACGGTCTTTTCCATCAGCGTGGCCGTCGGGCAGGCCTGCACGCAGGCGCCGCAGCTCACGCATTCGGAGTCCATGAAGGCCTCGCTCATGCCCGCCGCCACGCGCGACTCGAAGCCGCGTCCGCTGATGGTCAGCGCGAAGGTGCCCTGGGTCTCCTCGCAGGCGCGCACGCAGCGATTGCACACGATGCACTTGGAGGGGTCGTAGCTGAAATAGGGGTTCGACTCGTCCTTGGCGTCGCCCAGGTGGTTGGCGCCCGCATAGCCGTAGCGCACGTTGCGCAGGCCGGTCACGCCGGCCATGTCCTGCAATTCGCAATTGCCGTTGGCCGAGCAGGTCAGGCAATCCAGCGGATGGTCGGAGATGTACAGCTCCATCACCCCCTTGCGAAGATCCTGCAGCCTGGGCGACTGGGTGCGCACCTTCATGCCGGGCTCGGCCGGGGTCGTACAGGAGGCCGGGAAGCCCTTGCGACCCTCGATCTCCACCAGGCACAGCCGGCAGGAGCCGAAAGGCTCCAGGCTGTCGGTGGCGCACAGCTTGGGCACCATCACGCCAGCCTCGGCGGCCGCGCGCATCAGCGAGGTTCCCTCGGGGACCGTCACCTGCACCCCATCGATGTCCAGCGTGACCTCGCGCTCGGATTCGCGCCGCGGGGTACCCAGATCGGATTGCTTGAGTTGCTCGAGCATGGTTCGTGTCTCCGTGTCCGATGATGCGCCGCCGGCTTCAGGCTGCCGCCGCGCCGGCGGCATCCAGCCCGAAATCCTGCGGATAGTGGTTCAGGGCGGACAGCACGGGATAGGGAGTCATGCCCCCCATCGCGCACAGGCTGCCGTTGAGCATGGTGTCGCACAGGTCGCGCAGCAGGTGCACTTGCTGCGCGCGCTGCGCCGCGTCTCCCGCGCCGCGGATGCGGTCGATGACCTCCACGCCGCGCGTGGAGCCGATGCGGCAGGGCGTGCACTTGCCACAGGACTCGATGGCGCAGAACTCCATGGCATAGCGGGCGAGCACCGCCAGGTCGACACGATCGTCGTGGGCGACGATGCCTCCGTGGCCCACCACCGCTCCCACCGCCGCGTAGGCCTCGTAGTCCAGCGGCAGGTCCCACTGCGACTCGGGCATGTAGGCGCCCAGGGGGCCGCCCACCTGCACGGCCTTGATCGGGCGCCCGCTGGCACTGCCGCCGCCGAAGTCGAACAGCAGCTCGCGCAGAGTGACGCCGAAGGCCAGCTCCACGAGGCCGGGTCGCTTGAGATTGCCGGCCAGCTGGATGGGCAGCGTGCCGCGCGAGCGGCCCATGCCGAAATCGCGGTAGAAGGCGGCTCCACGCGCCAGGATCAGCGGCACCGAGGCGAAGCTGATCACGTTGTTGATCACGGTCGGTTGCCCGAACAAGCCCGCGATCGCCGGCAGAGGGGGCTTGGCGCGCACCACCCCGCGCTTGCCCTCGAGGCTTTCGAGCAGCGCCGTCTCCTCGCCGCACACATAGGAGCCGGCGCCCATGCGGGCTTCCAGATCGAAGGCCTTGCCCGAGCCCAGGATGCTCTGGCCCAGGAAACCGGCCTCGCGCGCCAGCTCGATGGCCCGCTGCATGGTCCGCATCGCATCGGGGTATTCCGAGCGGATGTAGACGAAGCCGCGGGTCGCGCCGCTGGCCAGGCCCGCGATGGCCATGCCCTCGATGAGCATGAAGGGATCGCCCTCCATGGTCATGCGGTCGGAGTAGGTTCCGGAGTCGCCCTCGTCGGCGTTGCACACCACGTATTTCTGCTGCGCCGGCGTGTTCAGCACGGTGCGCCACTTGATGGCCGTCGGGAACGCGGCGCCGCCGCGCCCCCGCAGGCCGGACTCCATCACCTGCTCGACGATCTGCTGGGGCTGCAGGGCCAGCGCCGCGCGCAGTCCCGCCCAGCCCTCGTGCGCCTCATAGTCGGCCAGGGACAGAGGGTCGGTGACCCCCATGCGCGCGAAGCACAGGCGCTGCTGGCGGGCCAGATAGTCGATCTTCTCGGTCGGTCCCTGGCACAGCCTGTGCGCGCCGCCGCGCAGCAGGCCGGCGTCGAGCAGCTCCGCCACCTCGGCAGCCTGCACCGGCCCGTAGGCGACGCGCCCCTCGGGCAGCGCCACCTCGACCAGGGGTTCGAGCCAGAACATCCCGCGCGAGCCGTTGCGCACGATGTCCACGTCCAGGCCGCGGCGGGCACACTCGGCGCGCAGCGCCTTCGCCACCTCGTCGGCGCCCAGCGCCAGCGCGGCGGAATCTCGCGGCACGTACAGGGTCACGGTGCTCATCGCTTGCCCTCCTCCAGGGCCTCGACCAGGGAATCGAAGCGCGCGGGGCTGATGCGCGCGTGCAGGCTCTGGTCGATCATCAGCGCCGGCGAGGCCGCGCACAGGCCCAGACAATACACCGGTTCCACCTGGTAGGCGCCGTCGGCGCTGCGGCAGGCGTGGCCGGCCGTGGCGTGCTGCGTGCATCCCGTGCGCTGCAGCACATGCTCGTACAGGGCCTCGGCGCCCATGGCCTGGCAGGACTCGGCGCGGCAGACCTGGATCACGTGGCGCGCGGGAGCCTGGGTGCGAAAGTGGTGGTAGTAGCTGATGACGCCATGCACCTCGGCGCGCGACAGGTTCAGGCCGCGAGCGATCTGCGGCACCACCTCGCCGGGGATGTAGCCGACGGCTTCCTGGATCTCGTGCAGGATGGGCAGCAGCGGGCCGGGCCGATCGGCCCAGCGTGCCAGGGCCTGCGCCGCCACGTCCTCGGCGTGTTCGCCGGCACGCGACGCGCCTTGCTGGGTTTCTTGCATGGTGTCTCCAGGCAGGTGGTGGACATCCGGTCGCGCGCCCGGGAACAGCAGGACCCGCGCAACCGGACTGCGCTTGTTGTTCAACCACTTTAGGATCCGGGCATGCAATGCGCAATATGCTTCGACAGGCGCATTTCATAAGAACCCGGGCTCCTAAGGCATAACCCTATGTTCGAGGTCACCATCGAAGCCCGCTGGACCCTGCGTCTGGACGGAGGCCCGGCCTTGCCGGAGCGCACCATCGCGCTGTTGCTGGCGGTGGCCGAGCACGGCAGCCTGTTGCGAGCCTGTGCCGAAGTGGGGATTTCCTACCGCCACGCCTGGGCGCTGATCCGCGAGGGCGAGGCGCTGCTGGGCATGTCCCTGCTGCAGATGGAGCGAGGCAAGGGCTCGCGCCTGAGTCCGCTATCGGAAAAGCTGGTGTGGGCGCAACGGCGCATCGCCGCGCGCCTGTCGCCGACGCTGGACTCGCTGGGCTCGGAGCTGGAAGCCGAGATCGGGCGCGTGCAACACGAGAACGACGCCGTGTTGCGCATACGCGCCAGCCATGGCTTCGCGGTCGAGTCCCTGCACCAGAGGCTCAACCGCGACGGGGTGCTCAACGAGCTGCGCTACTGCAGCAGCACCGACGCCGTCGCCTCGCTGGCCCTGGATAACTGCGACCTGGCCGGGTTCCACATCCCGATCGGGGAATTCGAGCCAGCGGCCATCGAGCACTACCGACGCTGGCTGCAGCCGAGCACCCAGCGGGTGATCGGGCTGGCCACGCGGCGCGTCGGCCTGATCATCGCGCGGGGGAATCCGAAAAAAATCTACGGCATCGAGGACCTGGCGCGCGGCGACCTGCGCTTCATCAACCGCCAGCCCGGCTCGGGCACCCGTTTCCTGCTCGACCTGCTGCTGCAACGAGCGGGCATCGAAGCCGCACGCGTGCACGGCTACGAGCAGTGCGAACTCACCCACGCCGCGGTGGCCGCCTACGTGGCCAGCGACATGGCCGACGTGGGCTTCGGGGTGGAGACACCGGCGAGGCGCTTCGACCTGGACTTCGGGGTCCTTCCCGCGACGCGCTGCGCGATCAGCAGCGCGCCGTGCGCCGACCAGCCGACCGGCGTCGTGCCGCGCGGCGCGAGGAGTGCCTCGAGGGAGCGCGCGAGCGCCGCCGG
>DAIDHU010000478.1 GCA_027451915.1 Thiomonas sp.
AGCCTGGGGCGACGCCATGTGGAAATCGGCCTGGTTCCGCTGGGGGCGCTGGGCATGAGCGTGTTCGCGCTCGACCTGTACTTCGCCTCGCGCTCCCTGCCGCTGCCGTCCGGGCCGGGCCTTCGCGAGTTCCTGGCGGGCGCCGCGAACTGGCGCGTGATGGCCGATCTGGCGCTGCTGAGTCTGAGCGCCGGGCTGTACAGCGTGCCCATGTACGCGCTGGTGCAATTGCGCGCGCAGCCCTCGCACCGCGCGCGCATCATCGCGGCCAACAACATTCTCAACGCCTTGTTCATGGTGGCCAGCGCGGGGTTCGCGTCCTGTCTGCTCAAGCTCGGCGCTTCGGTCCCGCTGGTGTTCCTGTGCACCGCCGTGGTCAACGCGGCCGTCGCGGCCTATATCTTCCTGCTGGTGCCCGAGTACCTGCTGCGTTTCTTCGCATGGGTGCTCACCCATCTGGTCTATCGCTTCCGGGTGCGGGGCTCGGAGGCGATCCCGGTTTCGGGCCCGGCGCTGCTGGTGTGCAACCACGTGAGCTTCGTCGACGCCGTGCTGCTCATGGCCGCCAGTCCGCGTCCGATTCGCTTCCTGATGGACCACGAAATTTTTCGCATCCCCCTGCTCGGCTGGCTGTTCCGGCTGGCGCGCGCCATTCCGGTGGCCCCGCGCGGGCTTCAGCCCCAGGTCTACGAGGCCGCCCTCGAGCAGGCGCTGCACACCCTGCGCGACGGGGACCTGCTGGCGATCTTTCCGGAAGGCGGCATCACCCGCGACGGCCGGCTGCAGGAGTTCAGGCCCGGGGTGCTGCGCATCCTGGAGCGCGCGCAGGCCGAAGGCCTGGCCGTGCCGGTGGTTCCCATGGCCCTGACCGACATGTGGGGCTCCTTTTTCAGCCGCATCGAGGTACGCCAGGGGCGCAACGTCGCGATGGTGCGGCCCTGGCGCCGCGGCTGGCTCAATCGCGTGGGCCTGCATGTGGGCGAGCCGCTGCACGGCGGCAAGCTCAGCTGCGAATCCCTGCGCGACGCCGTGCAGCGCCTCGCGCAGGCCTGAGCCCGATTCAGCGCAGCAATTCGACCGCCATGTCCTGCTGGCTGGGCGCGCCGGAACTTCGCATGCGGTCGACGCTGGCGGCGAAGTACTCCAGGCAGCGCGCCTCGTCGAGCGGGGCGCTGTGGTACCAGCCCTGGAACACGTCGCATCCCATGGCCTCGAGCGCCCGACGCTGCTGCACGGTCTCGACGAATTCGGCCACCACCTGGACGTTGCGCGTGCGTCCCAGCATCACGATGGTGCGGATGATGTCCGCATTGGTCGGATTGTCCAGCAGGTCGCGTGTGAGCGAGCCGTCGATCTTGATGGCGTGCACGTCGAAGCGTCGCAGGTACAGCAGCGAGGAAGACCCCATGCCGAAGTCGTCGATGGCCAGGCGGACTCCCGTGCCTTCGAGTTCGCCCAGCACATGGTCCACCACCTGGCCGTCGGGCAGCGCGACGGTTTCCGTGATCTCCAGCTCGATTTCCTCGGGGGCCAGGCCATGGCGCTCCAGGCAACGCCGCACATGCTGGGCCAGCAGGGGGTCGGTCAGCTGCAGCGGCGACAGGTTCACCGCCATGGTGAGGGCGCGATGGCCGGCCAGGTTCCAGCGCGCCTTCGCGGCGCAGGCCTGCTCCAGCACCCAGCTGCCCAGGCGCAGCATGTCGCCGCTCTGCTCGGCCAGGCGCACGATCAGCGCGGCCGGCACCGGGCCGTGGCGAGGGTGGTCCCAGCGCAGCAGGGCCTCGGCGCCCACCGCCCATCCCGCGCGGTCGTGCATGGGCTGGAAAGCCAGCCACAGCTGGTTGCGCGCAAGTGCCGGCCGCAGTTCGTCGAGCAGTCCGCGGGCGACCAGGCGAGACTGGCCGTGCCAGGCCGACGCCGGCGTGTCGCTGGCGCTGGCCAGGATCTCCCGCTTGGCCGACTCGAAGGCCTGCGTGCGCGACTGGCGAAGACGCGCGTCCGCGCGGCGCACGAAAGGCAGGTAGCAGGCCGCGCCCAGCCCGATCTCCACCAGCTGCAGCGCAACCCCGCGCCAGGAGCCCGTGAGCAGCCAGCCCGACAGCAAGGCCGGTGTGGTCCAGGCCAGGCCCGCATCCTGCATGTGCACCCATCCCCCCTGCGTGGCGCCGACCACCAGCAGGGTGAGCAGCACGGGAACGCCCAGGAAGGGCAGCAGGTACAGGGGGTTGAGCACCAGGGGCAGGCCGTACAGCAGGATGTCGTTGATGTTGAACAGCGACGGCAGCAGCGCGAGCTTGGCGATGCCGCGCTGGGCGCGGTCTCGCGAGCCGAGGGCGATGGCCAGCAGCAGGCCCAGCGTTGCGCCCGATCCGCCGAGCATCACGAAGGCGTTGAACATCGGCCTCCAGGCCAGCGAGGCGGCGTAGGCGGCGCCGTCCGGCGCGAACAGATCCGGCGACACGTAGGCGTCCATGGCCATGGTTCCATGCAGGCCGACGAACCACAGCAACTGATTGATCAGCGCCGCGGCCACGCTGAGCACCCAGGCTCCGGCCTGGCGTGCCTGCGCCCAGGCCACCAGCGGCTCCAGGGGATGCACCCCCAGCGAGGGCAGGCGGGTCCAGGCCAGGCCCGCGAGGACCATCAGCAGCCCGATGGCCACCATGGCCGGGCTCAGGCGCAGTGCGTGATACAGCGAGGCGTCCGTGTCGTAGGGCAGGCGGATCAGGTCCATCAGGCCCGAACGCTCGGCCAGACGCAGCAGCTCCACCGTGGCCACCCCGACCACGAGCCCGAGGAACATGCTGCCGAAGCCGAAGTCCACGACTCCGCCATGCAGCACCGCCGACACCACGACGAAATTCACGATCGCGCAGATGGCCACCATCAAGGGGGGCTGGCGCCCGGCCAGGCCGCCAGGCGCGGGCAGGCGGTGCGCGAGCTGCACCGCGGTCACCGCGCACAGGGCGATGCCGAAAATGCCCAGGAAGGCCATGTCGGCACGATCCAGGCGCGTGTGCCAGTCGGGCCCGAAGGCCTGGCGCATCGCCAGCTGGTACGCGGCGAGCGGAAAGGAGCCTGCCAGCACGGCCAGCACGCGCAGGAAGGTCAGCGGCAGCAGCGCGACGAATCCGTCGCGTATGGACATCAGCCAGGCATGTGCGCGCTGCAGGGCCATGGGTCGCGTGGGTCGGGAAGGAAGTTCGGATGGGGTAAACCCGAGTCGCTGGGCGGCTTCCAGTGATATTCGCATTGTGGATGAGTCGGCGCGATGCCGGAAGTGGCGTGACCATTGCATGCCGGGCCGTCGCGGTCGACTGCAAATGGCATGAATCAGGTGAAATCCTCGCGAAGCCGTGCGATGATTTGGCGCAAAGTGGAACAACCTTGCGGAAAGGTCGCGGCGCCTCGGCTTCCCCGGCTGCACTGGCGGGCTTCGCGCCCCGGGCCTGTTGTCGATGACGCGGGAGATGTCGATGGATTCGCAGCAGCGCGCGCATCATCCCCCTTCCTGGATGCCCGCCCCGGTGCCCGAGCGCGAAAGCGAGCGATTGCAGGCGCTGGCCAACCTTGGCGTGCTGGACACTCCGCCAGAGCCTGTGTTCGACCAACTCGCGGCATGTGCCGCCCGTGTGCTCGACGTTCCGGTGGCCGCGGTCTCGCTGATCGACGCCAGGCGCCAGTGGTTCAAGGCCCTGGTGGGCCTGGATCCGGCGGAGGCCCCGCGGGAGACCCCGCGCGAGGAGTCGCTGTGCGCCCACACCATCGCCGGCGAAGGCTGGCTGGAGGTTCCCGACGCCAGCGCCGACCCTCGCTTCGCCGACAATCCCCTGGTGCTGGGTTCCCCGGGCCTGCGTTTTTACGCGGGGGCCGCGCTGCGCAGCAGCGAGGGCCTCCAGGTGGGCACCCTGTGCGTGCTGGATTTCCGGCCTCGCCGGCTCTCGCCGGCGCAGCGCCAGAACCTGCAGGCGCTTGCCGAGCAGGCCAGCCATGCCTTGCAGGCGCGGCAGACGGCGTTGCGCCTGGAGCTCACGCGGCGCCAATTGCAGCGCGCCGTCGATTTCAACGCCATGCTCGCGCAGGCTTCCGAGGCCATCGCCGTGGCGCGCGAACCGGCCGGGCTGCTGCAGGCGGTCTGCGACATCGCGGTGCGCCGCGGCGGCCTGGCGCTGGCCTACGTGGCGCGTCCCGGCGCCGAGGCCGGCGGCGACTTGCTGGCCTGCGCCGGGGATGGCGCGCTTGTTCGCGGGACGCAAGCCCGTGCCACGGTTCCCATCCTGCGCGCGGGCCAGGCCTGGGGGTTGCTGGGCGCGCTGCATGCCGAGGCCGAACCCCGCGACCCGGAGATGCAGGGCCTGATGAGCGAGCTGGCGGCCAACATCGCGCGCGGACTCGACCGCCTGGAGGCGCAGCGGCGCGAGCGCGAGCTTGCCGGCATCCAGCGCACCCTTCTGGACAACACCCTGGCCGGCATCGTCATGGTGCGCGATCGCGTGGTGCTCACGGCCAACCAGCGCTTCGCGCAGCTCCTGGGCTACGACGGACCCGCCAGTGTCGAGGGTCAGCCGGGACGCCGATTCTTCGCCGATGACGCGGAATACGAGCGCATCGGACGGCTGTACGCGCAAGCCGGCACGCGGGGGCCCGTCTCGGTCATGGACGTGCGCCTGCTGCGCAGCGACGGCCAGGAGGTGCTGTGCGACGGCTCGCTCGGACTGCCCCCCGAAGGTGACGGCACGATGTTCGTGTGGACCCTGCAGGACGTGACCGAACGCGTGCGCCTGCAGCGGCGCCTGCGCTACGAGGCCTTGCACGATCCACTGAGTGCGCTTCCCAATCGCCGCGCCCTCGAGCAACACCTGCCGGGTGCCCTGGAGCGCACGCGCAGGCGCGAGGCGGTGCTGGCCGTGGGCATCCTCGATCTGGACGATTTCAAGCCGGTCAACGACCTCTACGGCCACGAGGCCGGGGACCTGCTGCTGCGCGAGTTCGCGGCGCGCATGCGCGGACTGTTGCGGGAATCGGACTTCCTGGCGCGCCTGGGCGGGGACGAGTTCGTGGTGGTGGTCGAGGACCTGAGCGAGGTGGCGCTGTTGCGCGAGCTCGATGTCGTCATGCGCCGACTGCACACCGCCGTGGAGCGCGGCTTCACCCTGGCCTCGGGGGCGCAGGCCTCGGTGGGCATGACCATGGGCCTGGCCGTGTTCCCGGCCGACGGGCCCGACGCCGATTCCCTGCTTCGCAAGGCGGATGCGGCGCTGTACCAGGCCAAGGCGCGCAAGGCCGATCGCGAGCGCTGGTGGCAGCTGGGCGCGCGCTCCGCCGGCGACGAGTCGCAGGATGTTCGCCCCGACCCCTATGGGCCTCGGGCATGCGCATTGCTCGGCGAGCTCGCGGGGCAGCTGACAACGGCCATCGACGTCTTCCTGGGCGACTTCTACGCCCAGGTGGCCCATGACGACGACGCCGCCCCGATGGTGGATCTGTTGTCCGACCAGGAGCTCGATGCCATACGCGAAGTGCACGCCAGGCATCTGCGTCAGCTGCTCGATCCCGCGCGCACGCGCGGGGAACTTGCGCAGCGCTCGGAGCGCGTGGGGGTCAAGCAGGCGCTGATGGGCATCGAGCCCAGCCTGCTGGTGCGCCCGATGGCCGCCTTTCGGCAGCAGGTGATCGAAGGGCTGGGCGCCTCGCGCATTCCCGCGGCCACGCGGCGCGAGATCCTGCGGGTCATCGAGGACCGACTGCAGGAGGATCTTCAGCACGAATTGCGCGGCATGTCCGCCACGGTGCGCGCCTACCAGAACGTGCTGATCGGCCATACGGTGCCTGCCGGTGCGCTGTGGCGCGACGCGCTGCGCGACCTGATCGGGCCCATCGGCGCCTTGCCGGGCATTCTCGCCTGCGAGGTGTTGCGTCCGAACGCCAGCAATGAGTTCGCCGTGGAGGCCGCGAGCGGCCCTTGCGCGGACGAGATCTCCGGCATCCTGGGCGATGCGCGCTACACGCCGCGGCTGGATCCCGGCGAGCTGACCGGACGCGGGCCCATCGCGCTGGCCTGGCGCGGCGCCACCATCCAGCGCATCGCCTCCTATGCGCGCGACCAGCGTGTCCTGCAGTGGCGCGAGCCCATGCTGGCGCTGGGAGTGAGCAGCGCGGTCACGCTCGCCGTGCTGGATGCGCAGGGCAAGCCGAGTTTCGTGCTGGGCATCTACGGAGCCTATCCCCACCAGTTCGAATCCGCCTGGATGCAGCAGACCGTGAAGGCCCTGCAACAGCATGCCGGGCGGGTGTGGCAGGCCAGCCGCGTGCCCCTGCCAGGCGGGATCATTCCGCAGGACGCCGCCAACGCCTGCCGCGAGAGCCTGTTCAGCAACGGCCTGCGCATGTACGTGCAGCCCGTGGTCAACCTGCTTGACGGGCGTTGCGAGAGGGTCGAGGCGCTGGCGCGCCTGATGATGCCCGACGGGCGCGTGCTGGCGCCGGGCGCCTTCCTGCCGATTCTCGGCGACGCCGAGCTCGACCACCTGTTCCGCAGCGGCCTCGATCAAGTCTGCTCCCTGCTGCGCACCTGGGATGCCGAGGGCCTGCACATGGGGGCCGCGCTGAACCTGGCGCCGTCCACGCTGCTGGACCCGCAATGTCCCCAATGGGTGCGCGAGACCCTGCAGCGGCATGGTGTCGAGGCCTCGCGCATCAGCCTGGAGCTGCTGGAGTCGCAGGCGCTCGACAGTGCAGCGCAGACCCGCGCCATCGATGCGCTGCGCGGCATCGGCGTCGGCCTGTCGATGGACGATCTGGGCGCCGGCTACAACAGCCTGCAGCGCCTTTCGGTGCTGCCCTTCGACACCATCAAGATCGACCAGGAGCTGATCGCCAGCCTTCGGCGCCTGCCGCTGCAGACCTTCGGCGTGATCCGCTCCATCGTGCAGCTGGCCAACGACCTGCGGCGCACGGTGATCGTCGAGGGGGTCGAGGACCAGGGCATCCAGGAAGTGGTGCGCATCCTGGGAGCGCGCTGGGCGCAGGGCTATGCCTTCACCCGGCCGATGCCGGCCGGCGCCTTCGCGCAGTGGCGGGCCGGCTTCTCCCTGCCCAGGCGGGGGCAGGCGGTGTCGACCTTCCTGGGCGCGCTGGCCCACCATTGGTTGCTGGCGCCCGGGCGCATGCACCCGGCGCGCCATGCGGCACGAACGGCCCTGCTCGAGTTCCTGCGCCAGTCGGGTGAGCAAGGCAGCGAGATCTATCGCTACTACGAGCAGGCTTCGCCGGGTCCCGCCTCCGCGCGCCATGCGCTGCATGAGGGCCATGGCGAATGGCTGCTGGCGCGTCTGGAGGCAGGGCCCGAGCGGGTGGGTTGAGCGAGCGCCGCGACCGGCCCGCGTGCTTCGCCCCAGCAGCGTCCCGGTTACGAGCCTAGGATGGCAACGAAGCCGGCCACGGGTTTTCGCGGTGCCGGCGCCCCTCGAACCAAGGAGCCAAGGATGAGCGACCCCGCTTCGCAGTCGTCTGCGCGTTTTCGCGTGGGCGGTGAACTCGAGATCCACCGTCTGGGATTCGGCGCCATGCGCATCACGGGCAAGGGCGTCTGGGGCCCGCCGCCCGACCGCGAGGCCGCCTTGCGCCTGCTGCGCCGCGTGCCGGAACTGGGCGTGGATTTCATCGACACGGCGGACTCCTACGGCCCCGACGTGTCCGAACAGTTGATCCGCGAGGCCCTGCATCCCTACTCCGGCCTGCTGATCGCCACCAAGGGCGGACTGACCCGGGGCGGCCCCGACCAGTGGACACCCGACGGGCGCCCCGACTATCTGATCGCCCAGGCCCGCAAAAGCCTGCGCAAGCTCGGGGTCGAGCGCATCGACCTGTGGCAGCTGCACCGCATCGATCCCAAGGTGCCCCGCGACGAGCAGTTCGGCGCCATCCGCCGCATGCTCGACGAGGGCATGATCCGCCATGCCGGGCTCAGCGAGGTCGGCGTGGAGGACATCGAGGCGGCGCGCAAGGTGTTCCCCGTCGCCACCGTGCAGAACCGCTACAACCTGGGCGACCGGGCGAGCGAACATGTGCTCGAGCACTGCGAGCGCCTGGGCATCGGCTTCATCCCCTGGTATCCGCTGGCGGCCGGCAGCCTGGCGCGCCCGGGTTCGGTACTCGATGCCGTGGCGCGACGCCACGGCGCCAGCAGCGGGCAGATCGCGCTGGCCTGGCTGCTGCGGCGCAGCCCGGTGATGCTTCCGATTCCCGGAACGTCCAGCATCGAGCACCTGGAGCAGAACATGGGCGCGGCCTCCATTCGCCTGTCCGACGAGGACTTCCAGGCCATCGAGCAGGCCGCGCGCTGAAGCCCGGCCGCGCCGCGGTCACTGCGCGGGGCGCCGGGGGGCGGTGTCTTCGGGCGGCAGATCCATGGCGCGGCGGAACAGCTCCAGGTCGACATTGCCGCCGCTCAGCCACAGGCCCACCCGTCGGCCGCGCAGGCGCTCGCCCTGGCTCAGCGCCGCGGCCAGTGCGGCGGCGCCCGCTCCCTCGGCGAGGTTGTGGGTGGCCGTGTAGTACAGGCGCATCGCGCGCAGCACCTGTTGGTCGTCCACGCGCACCATGTCGTCCACCTGGCTCCAGATGATGTCCAGCGCCTGAGCATCCGGCACGCGGCAGGCCATGCCATCGGCTACTTCGGTCAGGGCCGGGGCCTGCACCGGCCGGTGCTGCTCGAAGGACAGCGCGTAGGCCTCTGCTTGGGTGGACACCACGCCGATGATGCGCGGCCCCGCGCCCAGCGCGGCGCGCGCGGTCGCGGCCGCGCAGATGCCCGAGCCCAGCCCGATGGGCACGAACAGCAGGTCCAGGTCCGGCACGGACTCGAGGAACTCCACCCATGCGCTGGCCACGCCCAGCACCAGATCGGGATGGAAGGAGGGGATGGCATGCAGGCCGCGTTCGGCGCCCACTCGCTGGGCCTGTTCACGCGCCGCCTGGAAATCCTCTCCGTGCTCGAGCAACTCCACGCCCAGCGCGCGCATGGCGGCATTCTTCTCGCGGCTGTTGCCCCGGGGCACGACGATGGTGGCGGCGAGCCCATGGCGCCGCGCCGCGAAGCCGATGCTCTGGCCGTGGTTGCCGCGGGTGGCCGAGATCACGCCCCTGCAATCCGGCTCGCGACGGCGCAGTCCCTCGAAGTACACCAGGCCGCCTCGCACCTTGAAGGCGCCGGTGGGAGTGTGGTTTTCATGCTTGACCCACACCTGGGTGCCCAGGGCCTCGCACAGCAGGGGCCATGCGTATTGCGGGGTCGGCGGCATCGCGCGGTAGACCAGGTCGGCCGCTTCGCGGATGCGGGGCAGCCGGGAGATTTCTGCGAACATCGAGGGACTCCGGTACGTGTCGCGCCCAGCGCGGTGCCGCGGGCCGGTGCGCTTGCCTGCGGGACAGTCTAGTGTCCCGCACCGGCCTGGGGGCGCGGGCCGGTCGTGGCGCAGGCTTGATGCAGCGCGGTTCACCCGTTCGCGTGCCGTCGCCTGGAACCGTCGGCCGAGTTGCGCTGGATCGACGAGCCGCGGTGACTGTCAGGCGGCGGCGCGCCGCCGGGCCGCCGACGGCGCCGCGCCGGTGATGCGCTGGAAGGCTCGACGCATGCGCTCGGGATGGCCGAAGCCGCAGTGCAGGGCGACGCGCTGGATGGAGTCGGCCCCGCTTTCCAACGCCGCCCTGGCCGCCTCGACCCGCAGGGTTTCGACCGCGCGAGCCGGCGGCATGCCCACCTCGGCGTGGAACAACCGGGAGAACTGCCTCGGGCTGAGGTGGGAGCGCGCGGCCAGCTGCTCCACGCTCAGGCGTTCGCGCAGGTTCGCGCGCACGAAATCCAGCAGGGGCGCGAAGCGTCCGCCGGGAGTCGCCATGTCCAGCAGCGCCGAGAACTGGGACTGTCCCCCCGGGCGGCGGTAATAGAACACCAGCTGCTGCGCGGTGCGTCGCGCCACTTGCTCGCCCAGATCCTCGGCGACCAGCGCCAGGGCCAGGTCGATGCCCGCGCTGATGCCCGCCGAGGTCCAGATGCGGCCCTCGCGGATGTAGATGCGGTCGGGTTCGAGGCGCACCCGCGGGAAGCGCTGCACGAAGTCCCGGCTGCGGCTCCAGTGCGTGGTGGCGCGCAGTCCGTCGAGCAGGCCGCTGCGGGCCAGCAGGTAGGCGCCGGAGCACACGCTGGCCACGCGATGCGCGCGCCCGGCGATGCGGCGCACCAGCCGGCGCGTGGCCTCGCACTGCGCGGCCCGGTCCACGCCGTCGCCTCCGGCGATCAGCAGGGTGTGCACTCCCCGCAGGCCGCGCGCGTCCCCGGCCTGCAATAGCGCGCCGGAGGAACTGCGCACCAGGCCCGGCTGCACGGCCACGGTACGCAGCCTGTAGCTCCCCGGCAGGTAACGCTCGGCGATCTCGAAGGCGGCGATGGGGCCGGTGGCGTCGAGAATCTGGAAGTCCGGAAACAGCAGCACGGCGATGGTGCGCATGGCAGAAAAGGTGGGATCTTTGGCCTTTGTGCCGAGGCATTATGCGGCGAACATGGCAACCATGCACCCATCGTCCCTCCAGGAGACCCGCATGAGCCAGGACTTCCCCATCGTGTTCGCCCTCTACCCGGGGGTGACCCAGCTCGATTTCACGGGGCCTTACGAGGTGCTATGGCGCCTTCCCGGGGCGCATTGCGTGCTGGCCTCCACCACGGGACAGGGCATCGCCACGCCCCAGGGCCTGCGCATCGAGGGCCTGCAGCGCCTGTCCGAGGTGCGCGAATGCGCGCTGCTTTGCGTGCCTGGAGGCTACGGCTGCGTGCAGGCCATGGAGGACCAGGAGTTCCTCGGCGAATTGCGGCGCCTGGCGGCCGGCGCGCGCTACCTGAGTTCGGTGTGCACCGGCTCCCTGCTGCTGGGCGCGGCGGGGCTGTTGCGCGGGCGCCGCGCCGCCTGCCACTGGGCCTGGCGCGAGGGGCTGCGCGCCTTCGGTGCCATTCCCGACGACGCGCGCGTGGTGCGCGATGGCCCCGTGTTCACGGGTGGCGGCGTGACCGCGGGCATCGACCTGGCGCTGAGCGTGATGGCCGAGGTGGCCGGCGAGGCGCACGCGCAGGAGGTCCAGCTCGCCATCGAGTACGCACCCCGGCCCCCCTTTGACAGCGGGCGCCCGGAACTCGCCCCGGCGCAAGTGCTCGCCGCGGTCGAGGCCCGCATGCACGGGCTTCGTGCCGAGCGCGACCAGGCGATCGCCCGCGCCGCGCGGAGGCTGCAGGCGCGGGGCTGAGTACCGCTGCAACCGGAGGAACGTGCAGGTACGGCGGCTGAGCACATCGAGCAAAGCTCGACCGGCATCGAGCGCCACATGATCACCGCATGGAAGCCCTATCAAGCAGACGAAGGCATCTCGACCAAGTCGCGCGCGACGTTCGCGGACCGTCCCATGCTGTATTGGGTGCTCAGCAATCTCTGCTGCCTCCAATTCGGCGATCTCGCGGGCGGATGGATGGTCCTGCCGGGTTGCCTGTCCTGATGAGTTTCGCTCGCAGTCCTGATGGGCGCGTGAAGCCAGCAATGCTCCAGTCGCGTTGAGCATGACCCTGAAAACCGGCAGAGATGGGGCGAATGGAGATGAACTGGTCTGCCTGTTCGCCCCGTCCGCGGTCAACTTTTCCGATGTGACCGCTGACGGCATCGCCGGATCCCTGTGTGACATCGGCGCCTACACGCGCTGCGCATTGGCGAGTCTTCGCGACGGGGTGTTGACGGCGATGTTGCTCCTCAGTATTCCTGGCTGGTGGGCCGGAACAGGATCTCGTTGATGTCCACGTCGTCGGGCTGGGAGATCGCGAAGGCCACGGTACGGGCGAAGGACTCGGCGGAAATGGCCGATTCGTAGACCTTTTTCATCGTGGCCTGGATGTCCGGCTCGGTGATGCTGTCGGTCAGTTCGGTCGCCACCGCTCCCGGCGAGATGATGGTCGTGCGGATGTTGAACCCCTTGACCTCCTGACGCAGGCCTTCGGTGAGGGCACGCACGGCGTGCTTCGTGGCGGCGTACACGGCGCCGCCGGCGCGCACCTTGTGCCCCGCCACCGACGAGACGTGGATGAAGTGCCCGGAGTTCTGGCGCTGCATCGGCGGCAGCGCCGCCGCGATGCCGTAGAGCACGCCCTTGAGGTTGACGTCGATCATGCGCTCCCAGTCCTCGACCCTCAGGCGATCCAGCCTGGAGTTGGGCATCAGGCCGGCGTTGCTCAGCATCACGTCGATGCGCCCGAAGGCGCGCATCGCGGTGTCGACCAGCCTGGCCACGTCCTCGCGCCGGGTGACGTCGGTGGCGAGGTACTCGGCCTGCAGGCCCTCGCGCCGCAGTTGCTCGCTCAGCGCGCGGATGCGCTCCTCGCGGCGCGCGCCCAGCACCACGCGAGCGCCAAGCGCCGCGAGGTGGCGCGCCGCCGCCTCGCCCAGGCCGCTGCTCGCGCCGGTGATGACCACGACCTTGTCGTCGATGTTGTTCTACATGCGGATCTCCGGGCCCGGAGGGCCACGGCCGCCGGCGTCTCCGGGACCGTCCCCCCAAGCGGAGCATCGTAGCCCCGCCGGAGCCGGGCTGCAGGGGGTGCGGCGCGCTCCGCCGCAGCGCGCCGCCCGCCGCGTTCAGGCCGCGGCCGGTACGGCTGCGTGGCTGCGCGCGGGCGTGCCCGCGCCGCGGTCCAGCGCGAGATCGCGTGCCTCGATGTCGGTGCGCCGCCCCAGCAACTGATCGGCCACGATGCGTGCGCTGCCGCAGGCCATGGTCCAGCCCAGGGTGCCGTGCCCGGTGTTCAGCGACAGGTTGGCGTAGCGCGTCGCGCCCAGCACGGGGGTGCCGTCGGGGGTCATGGGGCGCAGGCCGGTCCAGAATTCGGCAGCCGGCAGGTCGCCGCCCGGGAACAGCTGGCGCGTGACCATTTCCAGCGTGGCGCGGCGCCGAGGGTTCAGGCGCAGGTCGAAGCCGGCGATCTCGGCCATGCCGCCCACGCGGATGCGGCGCTCGAAGCGGGTGATGGCGATCTTGTAGGTCTCGTCCAGCACCGTCGAGCGCGGGGCCAGGGCTTCGTCGAGCAGTGGCACCGTCAGCGAGTAGCCCTTGATGGGGTACACGGGCAGATCGATGCCCAGCGGGCCCAGCAGGGCGCGCGAGTAGCTGCCGAAGGCCAGCACGTAGGCGTCGGCGCGAAGCATCTCGCCGTCGACCAGCACGCCGGTGATGCGTCGGGCATCGGCCTCGATGCGCCGCACGCTGCGCCCGTAGACAAAGCGCGCGCCGAGTTCGCGGGCCCGGCGCTCCAGCTCGCGGGTGAACATCTGGCAGTCGCCGGTTTCGTCGTTGGGCAGTTGCAGTCCGCCCACCAGGCGGTCGCGCGCCTGTGCCAGCGCCGGCTCGACGCCTTCGAGTTCGTCGCGCTGCAACAAGCGGTGTTCCACGCCGCATTCGCGCAGCACCTCGATGTCGCGCTGCGCGGCGTCGAACTGGGCGCGGCTGCGGAACACCTGCAGGGTGCCCGCGCTGCGTTGTTCGTAGGCGATGCCGGTCTCGGCCCGCAGTTCGCGCAGGCAGTCGCGGCTGTATTCGGCCACGCGCATCATGCGTTCCTTGTTCACGGCGTAGCTGGCCGCGTTGCAATTGCGCAGCATGGAGGCCATCCAGCGCAGCTGCCACAAGGTGCCGTCGGGGCGGATGGCCAGGGGCGCGTGGCGCTGGAACATCCATTTCAGCGCCTTGAAGGGGATGCCCGGCGCGGCCCAGGGGGTCGAATAACCGGGGGACACCTGGCCCGCGTTGGCGAAACTGGTCTGCAGCGCAGGCCCCGCCTCGCGTTCCAGCACGGTCACCTCGACGCCCGCGCGCGCCAGATAGTAGGCCGTGGTGACGCCTACCACGCCTGCCCCGAGAACGATCACTTTCATCGCCGAATCCCCAGCAATCGATGGATGCGTTGACTGTAGGGCGTAGATGGAAGTGTTTTTACCTGTTTTTTTCTGAGATCTCAGTAAACTGGAGGATCCGAACCCCGGAGTCTGGGCCATGGAACGCGAAAAACACCAGCTCGACCGCATGGATCGCAAGATCCTCGACATCCTGCAGCGCGAGGGGCGCATCGCCATCACCGAGCTGGCCGGGCGCGTCGGCCTGACCACCTCGCCCTGCGCGGAGCGGGTCAAGCGCATGGAGCGCGACGGGGTGATCACGGGCTACCACGCCCAGGTCTCGGCGGCCGCCGTGGACAAGCCCCTGCTGGTGTTCGTGGAGATCAAGCTGGCGGCGAAGGGCGCCGACGTGTTCGACGCCGTGCGCGACGAACTCCTGCACATGGCCGAGGTGCTGGAGTGCCACCTCGTGTCGGGGGATTTCGACTACCTGCTCAAGTTCCGCCTGCGCGATATGCGCGAATACCGCAGCCTGCTCGGCGGCGTGCTCAAGCGTCTGCCCGTGGCCGCCGAGTCGCGCAGCTTCATCGTCATGGAGGAGATCAAGGAGTCGCTGTACCTGCCGCTGGCGCGTTGAGCCGCGGGCTTCGCCGGGCCGCGCGTTGGCGCAGCTGGCCCACGATGCCGCGGGGGAAGAAGTACACGCTGAGCACGAACAGCAGGCCCAGAGAGAGCCCCAGGGAATTCCGGGCAAGGGCACTGGCTTCCTGAGCGCCGATGCCCGGGGCGAAGCCAGGGCCGAGCCCGTCCGCGAGTTGTGCGATGGTCATCCTGCGATCCGGCGGGCGTGGTATCGTGGCGCTTCCTGCCCTGATCCCGCAGGCCGCGCGCCGGCACCGCCGGGATCCCGACCTCGAGGGGACCCGACGATGCATGAACATCTCGCGCACGCCGAAGCCGATCTGCTGAGCTTCGGCGTGCGTATCGACAGCTCGCGGGATGCCGCGCAGCTTCGCTGGCTGATGGCGCGGGCCAGCGAGCGGGACATCCGCCTGGCCGCGGCGGGGCTTTGCGCCCGGCGGGCCCCGAGTCCCCAGCAGGTCATTGCCGAACTGGGCCTGGAGCGTCGCGCTCGGCGCAGGAACGAAGCCGTGCCGCTCGCGCTCGCGCAGGCCCGGGCGCGCAAGCGGCAGCAAGGCTGGCGCGAAGCGACCTGAGTGCCCCCGGGGGCGCGCCCTGCCGCCCCCGCGCCAGCTAGCGGCCCTGCCCGGGCATGGGCATGCCCTGCATGCCGCCGTGCTCGCGCATGTCGCTCGAGGCGCCCGGCTTGCGCACCTCGAAGGAAACCCGCAGCTGTTGCCCGTTGGAGAAGCGCAGGCTCACCGGGACCCGGTCGCCAGGGTGCAGGTCGTGGCGGGGTTGCATCAGCATGATGTGGTAGCCGCCCGGCTTGAATTCCAGCTGGCCGTGCGCCGGAACCTCCACGCTGTGCACCGGCAGCATGCGCATGGTGCCGTTTTGCATCTCACTGTGGTGCAGCATGGTCTGGCCGTAGTCGGGGCTCGAGGCCTGCTCCAGCGCCACGGGATGGTCCGAGTCGTTGTGCAGGATCATGTAGCCGCCGGCGGGAAGCCCGGCCGGCAGCCACCGGATCCAGGCGTCGGTGACGCGTATCGGGGCCGGGGTCTGGGCGAAGGCTCCGGAGGTGAATCCGAGCGCAACGGCGCCCAGCAGGGCCAGGCAGGAGCGGCGGGCCAAGGCTCGCCGAGGCGTGGAGAAGTTCATCATCGATTCCAGCGAAATGGGGTTGGGGATGCGCCTCGCCCCACCCCCCGAGGCGCGATCAGGGCATCGCGCGCTCCTCGCCGCATCCCCGCCGGGATGCCGCCTTGGCGGGCCATCGAGCGCGGTCGTTCGGGCAGGTTCATCAGAGGCATTGCCGGCCATGCTACCTCGGGCGCCAGGCCCCATCGAACCTTCGACCCGGCCAGGGTCTGGCTTATGGATTAAAAAATTTAACGTGTGATGTCGTAGATGTAAATTGTCTTTATTTCAGTCGATGGTTATGGTTACGCCAAGCCTGGAGGCAGCGACGTTCGCGAAGGCTCTCGGCCCCCCATTCCCCAAGGAGTCATCGACATGGCAGTGAAGACCTACCAGGCCGGCGTGAAGGAGTACCGGCAGACCTACTGGATGCCCGAGTACACCCCGCTGGACAGCGACATCCTGGCCTGTTTCAAGATCACCCCGCAGCCGGGCGTGGATCGCGAGGAAGCCGCTGCCGCGGTGGCCGCCGAGTCCTCCACCGGAACCTGGACCACGGTGTGGACCGATCTGCTCACCGACCTGGACTATTACAAGGGCCGCGCCTACCGCATCGAGGACGTTCCCGGGGACGACACCTGCTTCTACGCCTTCGTGGCCTATCCCATCGACCTGTTCGAGGAGGGCTCGGTGGTCAACGTGTTCACCTCCCTGGTGGGCAACGTGTTCGGCTTCAAGGCCATCCGCGCCCTGCGCCTGGAGGACGTGCGCTTCCCGCTGGCCTACGTCATGACCTGCAACGGACCGCCCCACGGCATCCAGGTCGAGCGCGACATCATGAACAAGTACGGGCGCCCGCTGCTGGGCTGCACCATCAAGCCCAAGCTGGGTCTGTCGGCCAAGAACTACGGCCGCGCGGTGTACGAGTGCCTGCGCGGCGGCCTGGACTTCACCAAGGACGACGAGAACGTCAACTCCCAGCCCTTCATGCGCTGGAGGCAGCGTTTCGACTTCGTCATGGAGGCCATCCACAAGGCCGAGGCCGAGACCGGTGAGCGCAAGGGCCACTACCTCAACGTCACCGCGCCGACTCCCGACGAGATGTTCAAGCGTGCCGAGTACGCCAAGTCCATCGGCGCGCCGATCATCATGCACGACTACCTGACCGGCGGCTTTTGCGCCAACACCGGCCTGGCCCAGTGGTGCCGCGACAACGGCGTGCTGCTGCACATCCACCGCGCCATGCACGCGGTGCTGGACCGCAACCCGCACCACGGCATCCACTTCCGCGTGCTGTCCAAGGCGCTGCGCCTGTCGGGCGGCGACCACCTGCATTCGGGTACCGTGGTGGGCAAGCTCGAGGGCGACCGCGAGGCGACCCTGGGCTGGATCGACATCATGCGCGACGGATTCATCAAGGAAGACCGCTCGCGAGGCATTTTCTTCGACCAGGACTGGGGTTCGATGCCCGGCATGCTGCCGGTGGCCTCGGGCGGCATCCACGTCTGGCACATGCCGGCGCTGGTGAGCATTTTCGGCGACGACTCGGTGCTGCAGTTCGGCGGCGGCACCCTGGGCCACCCCTGGGGCAACGCGGCCGGCGCCGCGGCCAACCGCGTGGCGCTGGAAGCCTGCGTGCAGGCGCGCAACGAGGGCCGTCAGCTGGAAAAGGAAGGCAAGGAGATCCTCAGTGCCGCGGCCAAGGACTCTCCTGAGCTCAAGATCGCCATGGAGACCTGGAAGGAAATCAAGTTCGAGTTCGACACCGTCGACAAGCTCGACGTGGCCAACCGCTGATCCAGTCCCCGATCCAACCGAATTTTCCACAAGGAATCCACCATGGCTACCGTCCAGGCCTACAAGTCCGCCAAGAAGTACGAAACCTTTTCCTACATGCCTCAAATGAGCCCCGAGCAGGTGCGACGCCAGATCGGCTTCGCGCTGGCCAAGGGCTGGAACCCCGCGGTCGAGCACACCGAGCGCAGCACCCTGGCCAAGGTCAGCTTCTGGTACATGTGGAAGCTGCCCATGTTCGGCGAGCAGTCGGTGGACGCGGTGATCGAGGAACTGGAGGCCTGCCACCGCGAGTTCCCCGACCATATGGTGCGTTTCGTCGCGTATGACAACTACGCGCAAAGCCAGGGCACCTCCTTCGTGGTGTACCGCTGATCCGGGGAGGCCTGCCATGACGAATCTCGCGCGCAGCCCCGCCGCCGTAGTGGCGGCCGACGCGCTCGATGCCTACCGCGTCGAGCGCGAACCCTACTACCGCAGCGTGGCCGACGAGGTGAGGCTGTACGAGGCCGCGTATTCGGCGCGGATGCCGGTGATGCTCAAGGGGCCCACCGGCTGCGGCAAGACGCGCTTCGTGGAGTACATGGCCTGGAAGCTCGGGCGTGCGCTGGTGACCGTGGCCTGCAACGAGGACATGACCGCCAGCGACCTGGTCGGTCGCTACCTGCTCGATGCCGGAGGCACGCGCTGGCAGGACGGCCCGCTGGCCCTGGCGGCCCGCCTGGGCGCCATCTGCTACCTCGACGAGGTGGTCGAGGCCCGCCAGGACACCACGGTGGCCATCCACCCGCTGACCGACGCGCGGCGCATGCTGCCGCTGGAAAAGAAGGGCGAGATGCTTCGCGCGCACCCCGACTTCCAGCTGGTCATTTCCTACAACCCGGGCTACCAGAGCCTGATGAAGGACCTCAAGCAGTCGACCAAGCAGCGCTTCGCGGCGCTGGACTTCCAGTACCCGCGCGCGGAGGTGGAAGCCGAGATCGTCGCCCACGAGTCCGGTGTCGGCCTCGATCTGGCGAGCAAGCTGGTGCACATCGCCGAGCGCTCGCGCAACCTGGAGGGACATGGCCTCGACGAAGGGCTTTCCACGCGCATGCTCATCTACGCCGGCTCGCTGATCGCCCGCGGCGTGGGCGCGCAGGAAGCCTGCCGCATGGCCCTGGTGCGTCCGATCACCGACGACCCGGACATGCGCGATGCGCTCGACGCCACCGTGACCACCTACTTCTGATCCCGCAGGCGCGCGGCCCTCGCGGCGCCGACCCCAGGCCATGGCCATCCATCTCGAGGACTTCCAGGAGCTGTACGGCGACCTGCCGGGATCCGCGCAGGAGCTGCTGCGGGCTTCGTGGGCCGAGGCCTCACGCGCCTTCTCCCCGCGCGGCCTGGACAACTATCTCAAGGGCGCGCTGGCGCTGCATCAGCTCGGCCGTGGCGAGCAACTCGTGGTCACCTACCTGCAGGCCATGCCCGAGCTGGCGCGAGCGGTCGGGGAGGACGTGCTTCCCGACCTGGTCAATTTCCTGCTCGCGATGGCCTCCAAGACCTCCGGCGCGGTGCTGGCGCTGATCGCCGGCACCGCGGCCCAGGCCGCCCGGCGCCTGGGCGACGAGGACTTGCTGCGCCAGTACCTGAACGTGCTGTCGCTGATGCTGGCGCAGGTGCCTCGCGCGCTGCGCCCGATGCTCGAGCACCTGGATCAGTTGCTGTCCCAGCTCACCCTGGGAGGCCTGCGGCGCTGGGTGCAGTGGGGCGCCCAGGCCTACAAGACGGATTTCGAGGGCCAGCAGGCCTATTTCTCCCTGAGCAGCGCCGACGCGCTGTCGGTGCTGCAGCAGGAGCGCAAGGGCACGCTGTTCGTGCACGTGCAGCGCCGGCTCAACATCTACCTGAGGGCGATGTGGGGGCGCGACGTGTTCCTGCGCCCCACCGCGGGCGACTACGAGAACCGCGAGGGCCTGCGTCCCTTCATCGAGGGCCATGTGGTGCACCTGGCCGATGCCTACGATGACTGGCGTCCCCTCGGCCCCGACACGCCGGCGCAGCAGGTTGTGCAAGGGCCGGAGCTGTACCGCGCGGCCGCCAACCATTGCGCCGCGCATCTGGTGTTCACCCGCCGCGCCCTGTCCATGCAGGAGTTGTCCCCGCTGCAGATCGCCCTGGTCGAGCTGATCGAGGACGCGCGGGTGGAGCAGCTGGCCATCGCGCAGTTCCCGAACATGCGCGCATCGTGGCTGGCGCTGCACCCGCCGCTGGAGCCGGGCGAGCCGCGCCGCGTGGGAGACCTGTTCCATCGCCTGGCACGCGCGCTGCTCGAGCCGGCCGTGTCCGACACCCATCCGTGGGTGCGCCAGGGCGTCGAGCTGTTCCGCAGCCAGCCCGAGCTCGGCGACCGGCAGCTCAGCCGCCGCGTGGGCGTGGAGCTGGCGCGGGCGCTGGCCGCGCTGGACCTGCCCGAGTACAACCGTCGCCTGGATGCCCAGCGCGCGCCCTACCGGGACGACAACCGCGCCGTGTGGGCGCTGGAAGGCTACGACGAGGCGCAGGCCCTGCAGGCGACCTGGGAGGCCCGCGCGCAGGTTCGCCGCAAGGTGGGCCTGATGGAGATGGTCAACGAGGTGGACTGCGAACTCGCCGGCGACGACGCCCAGGAAGTGTGGGTGCTGCCCACCGAGTTCTATCTCGACCAGGAGCAGGTGACCATCAACTCCCTGGAGGGGCGCGAGCCGGTGTCCGAGCCCTTTCACTATCCCGAGTGGGACTACCAGATCCAGCTCGAGCGGCCCAGCTGGGCCACCGTGCTGGAGCGGCGGGCGCCGGTGGGCGATCTGGCGCGCATCGACGCCATCCTGGCCGAACACAAGCCGGTGGCCTCGCGCCTGAAGTTCCTCATCGAATCCATGGTGCCGCAAGGCCTGCAGCGCATGCGCCGCCAGCGCGACGGCGACGACATCGATCTCGACGCCGCGGTGCGCGCCATGAGCGACCTGCGCATGGGGGTGTCGCCCGATCCTCGCTGCATGGTGCGCCTGAAGCGCGCGCAGCGCGACCTCGCGGTCATGGTGCTGCTCGACCTGTCGGAGTCCTCCAACGACAAGGTGCGCGGCCAGGACTACAGCGTGCTCGACCTGACCCGTTCGGCCACCGTGCTGCTGGCGGATGCGCTGGAGCGCATCGGGGATCCCTTCGCCATCCATGGCTTCTGTTCCGATGGCCGGCACGACGTCCAGTACTACCGCTTCAAGGACTTCGAGCAGCCCTACGGCGACCTCGCCAAGGCGCGACTGGCGGGCATGCGCGGCAGCTATTCCACGCGCATGGGCGCGGCGCTGCGCCACGCTGGCCAGGTGCTGGCGCGCCAGGTCGGGCGCCGCAAGATCTGCTTCGTGGTCACCGACGGCGAACCGGCGGACAACGACGTGCGCGATCCGCAGTACCTGCGCCACGACACCCGCAACGCGGTGGAGGCGCTGGGGCGCGAGGGCATCACGGTGTACGCGCTGTCCCTGGATCCGCACGCCGACGCCTACGTTTCCCATATCTTCGGCAGCCGCAACGTCAGCGTGATCGACAAGGTGGAGCGCCTGCCCGAGAAACTGCCCATGCTCTACATGAGCCTGACGCGATGAGCGCCGGATTCCGGCGCCTCGGGTAAAGCGGATTTAAGATTTCCTTGCCATTGATAAGGAAATCGAATGAAAAATCTCACGCTGCGCCAGCTGCGGGTGTTCAACGCCGCCGCGCGCCACCTGCATTTCGGCAAGGCGGCGCAGGAGATGCACCTGACTCCGCCGGCGGTGTCCATCCAGATCCGCGAGCTCGAGGCGCAGGTCGGGCTGCCGCTGTTCGAACGCCAGGGCCGATCGGTGAGTCTGAGCCCCGCTGGCGAGTACTTCCTGGTCTACGCCCGCAAGATCCTGGCCACGCTGAAGGACGCCGAGGATGCGATGGCCCGCCTGCGCGGGCTCAAGACCGGACGCCTGACCATCGGCATGGTCAGCACCGCGCAATACTTCGTGCCGCGCCTGCTCGCTCGCTTTCACGAAAGCCACCCCTACCTGGACGTGCGCCTGTCGGTGGGCAACCGCGCGCAGTTGATCGAGCAACTGCAGAACAGCGAACTGGACCTGGCCATCATGGGCCAGCCCCCGAAGGAGATGGACACCCGCGCCGAGGTGTTCGCCGCGCACCCCATGGGCATGGTGACCGCGGCCGGGCATGAACTCGCCCGCGGCGGACCCCATGCTCCGGAGCTGCTGGCGCAGTTCAACATCATCCTGCGTGAACCGGGCTCCGGCACCCGCGCCACCTTCGAGGAATACCTGCGGCGCCACCGCGTGGAGCTGCAGCTGTGGACCGAGATGCCCAGCAACGAAAGCATCAAGCAGGCGGTGATGGCCGGCATGGGCATCAGCTTCCTGTCGCTGCACACCGTCGGGCTGGAATTGCGCGACGGCCTGCTGGTGGTTCCCTCCATGCTGGGCATGCCGGTGCTTCGCCGCTGGTACGCGGTGAACAGCCAGGCCAAGTTGCTGTCGCCGGCGGCCGAGACCTTCCGTTTTTTCATCCTCGAGCATGGCGAGGGCTTCCTCGCCGAGACCTTCGGGTCCCTGGTCGATCTCAATCCGAGGTGATCGAACGCACCAGCCATTCGCTGATGCGCTGGCTGGCCTGGTCGACGTCCTCGCCCTGGTGCAGTTGGGCATGCCAGCGGGCCACCTGCTCGTCCCGAGGCGCGGCGCGGCGCAGGAACGCGGTGAGCGGACAGGTGGCAAGGTCGGTGTGGGATGGCGGCGCGTGCAGCGCGCGCACGTAGCGCCAGTGGTAGGCCAGGGCTCCCAGGCCCGTGGCCACCCGCGGCGCCGGCGGCGCCGCGCGGAAGCCGCGCAGCCAGGCGCCCGCCCTTTCCATGGGCATGGGGCGGCACAGGCCGAAGCCCTGGCCCAGCGTGGCCCCCAGCAGGCTGACCGCCTCGACGGCGTCGGTGTCCTCGAGCCCCTCCACCACGGCCTCGCGCTGCAGGTCATGGGCCATCTGGATCAGCGAACCCACCAGGCTGATCACCCGCATCGGGTGGGTGCGGATGGTCGCCAGCAGCCCCTGGTCGATCTTGATCACGTCGAAGGGCAGGCGCGACAGGCGCTCCAGGCTGCTGTAGCCCGAACCCAGGTCGTCCATGGACAGCCGCACGCCCAGCCGCTCCAGCTGCTCGATGCTTTCCCGCTGCGCCTCCGAGTGCAGTTCCTGGGTTTCCAGCAATTCGATGTGCAGGCGCCGCGGGGACAGGCCCCGCAGGCGCAGCGCCTCGGCCACCCAGGCGCTGCATTCGGGGTGCAGCAGGGTGGAGGGCGCCAGGTTGATGGACACCCCCAGGTGCGCGAACTCCGCGGGCTGCGCGGCCACCCAGTCCAGCACCTGGGCCAGCCCGAGGCGGAACAGGCGGTCGAGTTCGGTGTTGCCCAGCAGAGGCAGGAACTCCCCCGGGGGGACCACCCTGCCATCGGGCATGCACAGGCGCGCCAGCGCCTCCATCGAGTTGACCTCCCCGCTGCGCAGGTCGATGACCGGCTGCAGGTACATGGCCAGGCCGCCGGAGAAGATGCGGTGGCGGTACGCGTCGGCCAGCTCCTGCGGCAAGGCGTACAGGCTGGGCGCGCGGCAGCGCTGCCAGGTCTGCTCCCAGCGGCGCTGCAGGCCGCGGCCGAACTCGCGCATCCAGGGGGCCTCGAACTGGCTCGGCCAGGCGCCGTACAGGTACACGCAGGCCACCACGTGGCCGGCCTCGTCGAGCACGGGCAGGGCGAAGGTGGATTGCACGCGCAGCCGGCCCGCCTGCGACCTCCAGAATTGCAGCCGCGCATCGGTGGCGTAGTTCGGCGTGCTCTGCGCCTCGCGGCTGCGCCAGGCCAGCGCCACCAGCCCCTGGCCGCGCGGCGTGGCCGGGTCGATGACCACGCTGGTCGACGGGCTGAGCATCACTTCCGAGATCTCCCGTGCCTGCGGGCCCGCGCTGCGCTCGACCGTCAGCACGCCGTCCTGGTTCAGGCGCAGCAGCAGGGCGGCACGGATGCCCGGCAGCGCGCCCAGCACCTCCAGCTCCTCGCTCGAGGCGTCGGCCCACGGCGTGGCCGGATGGGCATAGGGGCGCGACAGG
>DAIDHU010000479.1 GCA_027451915.1 Thiomonas sp.
GTGGCTCGCTCGCGCGCGGCCTGCGCCTCGGCGGCGAGGCTGGCGGCGTGGCGCAGCGACCTGGTGTGCAGCGACACCGCGCGGAAGTTCAGCACGATGCAGCGCAGCAGCAGGCTGGCGAAGCCGGCTGCTGCCGCGGCCCGCACCCACGGGGAGCTGCGCCATTGCAGCGGCATCGCGCCCATCACCGGGAACAGCCACAGCACCGCGCCCAGCGCCAGCGCGGTTCCCAGCCACAGGCCGAGCGCGGTGCGCAGCGGCAGTCGAGGCGCGCCGAAGGAGAAGACGACGAAGATCACGCCCAGGAAGTAGCCGGCGATCTGCGGCGCCCACAGCATGGCGCCGATCTGCAGCGCGATGGCCCAGCTCGTCTGCAGCCCGGTGAGGTCGGGGTTGGATGCCCGCTCCCCGAGGCCCAGCGCGTGCACCGCGCCGAACACCAGCAGGTGTCCCAGCGCCCACGCCGCGTAGATCAGCGGCAGCTGCCCGGGAATCGCGCCGCCGCGCCAGAACAGGCCCAGCACGACCAGGTCGACTCCGTAGCTCAGGCCGACCAGCGACGTGACCAGCAGGCGCTGGCGGCGCAGGCGCTGGGCCGCGCAGACGCGCCCGCTCGCCGCCGGCTCGGCGTCGTACCACCAATCATTGACCAGCGACCCCAGCATGCGCCCCCCTGGGAATCGTCGCCACCCGGCGCGACTCCATCAGCCGGAACCAGCCTAGGCTCGGCGGGGCGAGCTGTCCTTGTGCTGGCGCAACAACCCTCTGCCGGAGCGCCAGGGCCGGGCGGGCCGACAGCTTCTCAGGCGGCGGCCGCCGCCTCCTCGGCCTGTGCCGCGCGCAGGGCCTGCGCCGCGATGTCCAGGCTGCGCAGGCGCAGCTCGGGGTCGAACACGTCGCTGACCAGCACGAATTCGTCGGCCTGGGTGGCCTGCGCCAGCGTGCGAAGTCCGGCGCGCACGGTGTCCGGACCACCGATCACCGCCGCGGCGAGAAAGTCGCCGATGGCCGCGCGCTCCTGGGGGTGCAGCCCCTGCAGGAAACCGGGGACGGGAGGCGGCAGCTTGCCGCGCCGGCCGGTGATGATGCCCAGCACGCGCTGGTAGGTGCTGCTGGCCAGGAAGTCCGCCTGCTCGTCGTCCTCGGCGGCGATCAGCGGCACGCCGATGGCCACGTAGGGCCTGGCCAGCGCCGGCGAAGGCTGGAAGCGGCTGCGGTACAGCTCCAGCGCCTGCAGCAGCAGGCGCGGCGCGAAATGCGACGCGAACGCGAAAGGCAGTCCCATCTGCGCCGCCAGCGACGCCGAGAACAGGCTCGAGCCGAGCAGCCAGATGGGCACGCCGGTGCCCGCGCCCGGCGTGGCCACCAGGCGCTGCCCCGGCTCCGGCGCGGCCAGCAGGTGCTGCAGTTCGGCGACGTCGCGCGGGAAGTCGTCCTCGCTTTCGACGCGGTCGCGGCGCAGCGCGCGCATGGTCAGCGGATCGGTTCCGGGGGCGCGGCCCAGCCCCAGGTCGATGCGCCCGGGGTACAGCTCGGCCAGCGTGCCGAAGGCCTCGGCGACGACCAGCGGTGCATGGTTGGGAAGCATCACTCCTCCCGAGCCGACACGAATGCTGCGGGTGCCGGATGCGATGTGTCCGATCAGCACCGCGGTGGCCGAACTGGCGATGCCGGGCATGTTGTGGTGCTCGGCCAGCCAGTAGCGCACGAAGCCGAGCTGTTCGGCATGCCGCGCGGTGCGCAGCGCGATGCCCAGCGCGTCGCCCACGCTGCCGCCCTCGCGCACCGCGACGAGATCGAGCATGGACAGGCGGACCTTGGAGATGGCGTCGGTACGTTGCATGAGGCTGCATTGTGCTGCGGCCTGGGCGCCTTTGCAGCGCAGCGCGCGGGCACAA
>DAIDHU010000480.1 GCA_027451915.1 Thiomonas sp.
GACCCGCCAGCAGGCGGTGGAGCTGGGCGACCAGGGCATACGCTGCAACGTGATCGCCCCGGGCCCCGTGGAAACCGAGATGGCCAAGCTGGTGCACAGCGTGGCCGTGCGCTCGGACTACCACGACGCCATCCCGCTGGGACGCTACGGCACGGTCGAGGAAATGGCCCAGGCCGTGGGCTTCCTGTGCAGCCCGGCGGCGAGTTTCATCAACGGCCAGCTGCTGGCGGTCGACGGCGGCTTCGAGGCCACCGGCGTCGGCCTGCCCACGCTGTGCCGGCGGCGCCAGGAACAGGACGGCTCGCAATGAAGCACCCGGCCCGGCGGCGCCCGCCGCCGCGTCGTGGCACAGGTTCCGATTTCACAACCAGCAGGAGGAGACCCAGCATGAGCATCACCCGTCGTGAATTCCTCGCGGGCGCCACGGCGCTGGCACCGATGGCGCTGGCCGCCAGCCCGGTGCGGGCCCTGGCCGCCGAATCCGAGTTCCAGTTCAAGTATGCGAACAACCTGCCCGTCACGCACCCGATGAACGTGCGCGCGCGGGAGATGGCCGAGGCCATCCACAAGGAAACCCAGGGACGGGTGAGCATCCAGATCTTCCCCAACAACCAGCTCGGCTCCGACACCAGCATGCTCAGCCAGCTGCGCGCCGGGGGCATCGACTTCTTCACCCTGTCGGGGCTGATCCTGTCCACGCTGGTGCCCGCCGCCTCGATCACCGGCATCGGCTTCGCCTTCCCCGACTACGCCGCGGTCTGGAAGGCGCTGGACGGGGACCTGGGCGCCTACGTGCGCGGCCAGATCGAGAAGGCCGGGCTGGTGGTGATGGACAGGATCTGGGACAACGGCTTCCGCGAGATCACCTCCTCGACCAAGCCCATCCGCACCGCGGCCGACCTCAAGGGCTTCAAGATCCGCGTGCCGGTATCGCCCCTGTGGACCTCCATGTTCCAGGCCTTCGGCGCCTCGCCCACATCGATCAACTTCGACGAGGTGTACTCGGCGCTGCAGACCCACCTGGTCGACGGCGAGGAGAATCCGCTGGCCATCATTTCCACGGCCAAGCTGTATGAGGTGCAGAAGTACTGTTCGCTGACCAACCACATGTGGGACGGCTTCTGGTTCCTGGGCAATCCGCAGTCGTGGAAGCGCCTGCCCCCGGATCTGCAGGCCATCGTGGCGCGCAATATCAACGCGGCCGGCATGAAGGAGCGCAGTGACGTGGCGGCGCTGAACGCCTCGCTGCAAACCCAGCTCAGCTCCAAGGGCATGGTGTTCAACTCCACCAGTCCCGACAGCTTCCGCGCGCAGTTGCGCAAGGCCGGCTTCTACGCCCAGTGGAAGGCCAAGTACGGCGCCGAGGCCTGGGGCATCCTGGAGCGCAGCACCGGTAAGCTGGCGTGACCCGGACCGCGCGAACCCCTGCGTGGCAAGGCCCCGCGGCGCGCATCGACGCGCTGCTGGGCCGACCGGTCGAATACGCGGCGGCGGCGCTGGTGCTGCTGGAGGTGCTGGTGCTGCTGGCCGGCATGGTCTCGCGCACCCTGGGCCACCCGCTGGTGTGGTCGGACGAGCTCGCGTCCATGCTGTTCCTGTGGCTGGCCATGCTCGGCGCGGTGGTGGCCCTGCGTCGCGACGAACACATGCGCATGGGCGCGCTGGTCGCGCGCCTGCGCGAGACCTGGCGCGCGCGGCTGCGCGCGCTGAGCCTGGGCGCCAGCCTGGCCCTGCTGGTGTTCGTGGCCTGGCCGGCCTGGCAGTTCGCGCACAACCAGCAGATCATTACCACCCCGGCGATGGGCCTGTCGGATCTGTGGCGCGCGGCCGCCATGCCGGTGGGCATCGTGCTGATGGCCCTGGTGGCCCTGCTGCGCCTGCTGCGCGAGTGCACGCCGCGCCGCGCCGCGGGCGCGTTGGCGCTGCCGGTGCTGGCGGGGCTGTTGCTGTGGTGGGCGCGGCCGGGTTTCGAATCCCTGGGGCAGCTCGACCTGCTGATCTTCCTGGTGGGCATCGGCGCGGGCTGCGTGCTGGCGGGCATCCCCATCGCCTTTTCCTTTGGGCTGGCCGCCTTCAGCTACCTGGCGCTGTCCACGCAGACGCCCCTGCAGATCCTGGTGGGGCGCATGGACGAAGGCATGTCCCACCTGATCCTGCTGGCGGTTCCGCTGTTCGTGTTCCTCGGCCTGCTCATCGAGATGACCGGCATGGCGCGCGCCATGGTGGACTTCCTGGCCAGC
>DAIDHU010000481.1 GCA_027451915.1 Thiomonas sp.
CCAGGCGCCGACGCCGAAGGCCTTGAAGCACAGGGCCATCAGCCAGTACAGCAGCGGGGGCTTCTCGATGTAGGGGACGCCGTCGAGGTGCGGGATCAGCCACGATCCGCCATGGCTCATGGCCAGCGCGATATCGGCGTACAGGGCCTCGTTGTTGTCGCGTATCGGAGGGCGGCCGAGGCCCCAGAACAGGCAGGCCGCAACCAGCAGCAGCACGGCGGCGTCCGCCGTCCACGCGGGCAGCGTGATGCGCTGCGCCGACGCCGGCGCGCTTGCCGCCATCAGCCCTGGGCCTGGCGCAGGGCCTCGGCGCGTTCGCGGCTGGCCTGCAGCGCGGCCGGGTCAGGGGCCTGGCGCGTGGGCCAGCCCTGCAGTTCGGTCTCGATCAGACCGGCCAGCGCCTGCACCCAGCCCGCGTCGGAATTCAGGCAGGCGATGTAGTGGAATTCGGAACCGCCGCTCGACAGGAAGGCGCGCTTTCCTTCCATGGCGATTTCCTCCAGGGTTTCCAGGCAGTCGGCGACGAATCCCGGGCAAACCACGTCGACGCGGCGCACTCCGGAACGCGCCAGCTCGCGCAACGTCGGCTCGGTGTAGGGCTGCAGCCAGGCCTCGGCGCCGAAGCGCGACTGGAAGGACACCACGTACTGCGTGGGGTCCAGCCCGAGTGCCTCGCCGAGCAGGCGCGCCGTCTTCTGGCATTCGCAGTGGTAGGGGTCGCCGCTCAGCAGGGTCCGCCGCGGCATGCCGTGGAAACTCATCAACAGGCGCTGCGGGCGCCCATGGGCGTCCCAGTGGGCGCGCACCTTGTCGGCCAGCGCGTCGATGTAGCCGGGATGGTCGGCGAAAGCTCGTACCCAGCGCAGCGCCGGCTGACGGCGCTTGCCGCCGAGCCAGCGGGCCACCGCGTCCAGCGCGGTGGCCGTGGTGGCGGCGCTGTACTGCGGGTACAGCGGCAGCCCGAGCACGCGGGTGACGCCTTGCGCGTGGAGTTCCTCCAGCACCGCGGCGGTGGCGGGCTGGCCGTAGCGCATCGCGTGGCGCACCACGACATGATGCCCCCGGCGCGCCAGCTCGTCCTGCATCTCGCGCTCCAGCGCCGCCGTGGCCACGGCCAGCGGCGAGCCTTCGGGCTGCCAGATGCTGGCGTACTTGGCCGCGGTCTTCGGCGAGCGCAGCGGCACGATGATGCCGTGCAGCAGCGGAAGCCACACGGCACGCGGCACCTCGACCACGCGCGGGTCGGACAGGAACTCGCGCAGGTAACGGCGCACCGCGGCAGGGGTCGGGGCCTCGGGCGTGCCCAGGTTCAGCAGCAGCACGGCGGTCCGCGCGGGCGTGCCGTGCTCGAAGGGTTCGATGTCGCGTCGGGACATGGTGGTGGTACGGGAACAGGGGGGCCGACCCCGGGCTGGCGGCGCTGGGGGGCCTGCCCGGCGGGCGGCACCCGTCAGCGGTCGAAGACCTCGAACATGACGGTCGGGGCCGTGGGGTCGGTCGGCTTGGCGCCCAGGCAGATCTCGCCCTGGCCGTGCAGCACGCACTCGTTGCGTCGCAGCGCCAGCGCGTTGTCCTGCCCGGCATAGCGCACCCAGGTGCCGTTGCTGGACAGGTCGGTGAGCATGAAATAGCTGCCCCGCCATTCGATGCGGGCATGCTGGCGCGAAACCCGGATGTCGTTGACCACGAACTCGGCGGCCTGCGTGCGCCCGATATGCATCACGCCTTGCGCCGCCGGGATCTCCTGGTGCACGTCCAGCCAGCTCAGGCTCAGGCGCTGGGTGGCGCTGGAGATCACGGTGGGCAGGTGCGGCATGGTCTGGCTGTTCTGCCAGCCGGCATCCCATTCGATCTGGTGCACAGGCACCGCCTGCTCGTAGCCTCGCAGAAAAATCGACCCCAGGCTGCGCAGGCGCGCCTGCTGTTCCAGGCTCAGGCCCTCGGCCACGGCCTCGCC
>DAIDHU010000482.1 GCA_027451915.1 Thiomonas sp.
CGCTCCAGGCCCTCGAACTTGAGCACCTGGTTCACGCGCGCCTTCGCCGGCACCGAATCGGGGCCGTGGTACACGGCCACGTCCTGCCCGGGCCGCAGGGTGCCGCTGTTGACCCGGCCGATGCCGATGCGCCCGACGAAACTGGAGTAGTCCAGCGAGCAGATCTGCAGTTGCAGCGGGTCGCTGTCCGAGCCCTCGTGCGGGGGCACGTGCTCCAGCACGGCATCGAACAGCGGCGACAGGTCGGTGCCGATCTCGCCAGCGTTGCGCGTGGCCCAGCCGTTCAGGCCCGAGGCGTACACCACCGGGAAATCGAGCTGCTCCTCGGTGGCGCCCAGCTTGTCGAACAGGTCGAAGGTGGCGTTGATCACGTAGTCGGCGCGCGCGCCCGGCCGATCCACCTTGTTGATCACCACGATGGGCTTGAGGCCCAGCGCCAGCGCCTTCTTGGTGACGAAGCGGGTCTGGGGCATCGGGCCTTCCACCGCGTCGACCAGCAGCAGCACGCTGTCGACCATGGACAGCACGCGCTCGACCTCCCCGCCGAAATCGGCGTGCCCGGGGGTGTCGACGATGTTGATGTGGGTGCCCTTCCACTCCACGGCGCAGTTTTTCGACAGGATGGTGATGCCGCGCTCACGCTCCAGGTCGTTGGAGTCCATCACGCGTTCGGCCACCTGCTGGTTCTGGCGGAAGGTGCCGGACTGGCGCAGGAGCTGGTCCACCATGGTGGTCTTGCCGTGGTCGACGTGGGCGATGATGGCGATGTTGCGAATCGAGGAGGTCATGATCATTGCGGCTGCCTTTGCAGCTCTTCGGGACTCAACAGGCGTTGCACGGACAGCTCGTGGCCGTCCCAGCGTGCAACTCCCAGCAATACGGGGGCCGCGGCAGGACCGCAGGCTCCGTAGATGCGCAGCTTCGTGGCCTCGGCCGGGCATTGTCGCTGCGGCGGCACGACGGCGCGCCCTTGCAGCAAGGCCGCGGCCAGCGGCTGATCCAGCTGCAGCGCAGGCAGCTCGCGCAACAGCGCGTCCGCGGGCAGCAGCCATGCACGCGCCTGCTCGCGCCCGGCCTCGCACACCTGCTGCAGCGGCCTGGCCTGCGCCAGGTCGAAGCCGCCGCTGCGGGTGCGCCGCAGCCCGGCCAGATAAGCCCCGCAGCCCAGCGCGTCGCCGATGTCGCGCGCCAGGGAGCGGATGTAGGTGCCCTTGCCGCAGCGCACCTCGATGCTCAACAGGTCGTGCTCGAGCCCGAGCACTTCGATGGAGTCGATGCGCACCGGGCGCGCGGGAAGTTCCAGATCCTGGCCGGCCCGCGCGTATTCGTACAGCGGGCGCCCGTCGCGCTTGAGCGCGCTGTGCATGGGCGGAACCTGCAGGATGTCGCCGACGAAGGCGTCGAGCACCCGGCGCAGCGCGGCCGGGTCCAGCTCGGGCACGGGGGCCTGCCCCAGAATCTCGCCCTCGCCGTCGCAGGTGCTGGTGCGCAGCCCCAGGCGCAGCTGCGCCACGTAGGCCTTGTCCGCCTCCAGGTGGGTCTGCGCGAACTTGGTGGCGGCGCCGAAGCACAGCGGCAGCAGGCCTTCGGCCAGCGGGTCCAGGGTGCCGGTATGCCCGGCCTTGGCCGCGCCCAGGGCGCGGCGCGCCTGCTGCAGGGCCTGCTGCGAGGTGCAGCCGCGTGGCTTGTCCAGCAGCAGCACGCCGTGCACCGGTTCGCGGCCCGAACGGCCCTGCGGGTTCATGGATTTCCTGCCGGGGCGCGGGGGCTCAGTCCCGGGCCTTGTCCGCCACCGCGCGGCGGATCAGCTCGTTCATGCTGCCGGCGTCGCGCGTGGTGGCGTCGAACACGAAATGCAGCGTCGGCACGGTGTGGATGCGCAAACGCTTGAACAACAGGCTGTGCAGGTAGCCGGCGCGCTCGTTGAGCAGCTGCTGCGCATGCTCGGGCTCGGCGCCCAGCACGGTGAAAAACACCTTGGCGTGGGCGTAGTCCGGCGTAAGCCGCACCTCCGACAGCGTGACCAGGCCCAGCCCGGGGTCGCGGATCTCGCGCCCGATCATCTCCGACAGGTCGCGCTGGATCTGGTCGGCGATGCAGTGGATGCGATGCGAACTGGGGGCCTGGCGTGGCATGGAGCGGAACGGCAAGGGCCCGTGCATCGGCACGGGCCCGGGTTGCGATGGCCGACCCCTGGAGGCCGGCGCGAACTGCGGACGATCAGAGCGTGCGGGCGACTTCCTTGACCTCGAACACCTCGAGCTGGTCACCTTCCTGCAGGTCGTGGAAGCTCTTGAGCGACAGGCCGCACTCGAAGCCTTCCTGCACCTCGCGCACGTCGTCCTTGAAGCGCTTGAGGGAGTCGAGCTCGCCGGTGTGGATCACCACGTTGTCGCGCAGCACCCGCACCTGCGCCGAGCGGCGCACCAGGCCCGACATCACGCGGCAGCCGGCTACCGTGCCGACCTTGCTGATGCGGAACACCTGTCGCACCTCGACCATGCCCAGCACTTCCTCGCGCTTTTCCGGCGCCAGCATGCCCGACATGGCGGCCTTGATCTCGTCCACCGCCTCGTAGATGATGTTGTAGTAGCGGATGTCGATGCCGTTGAGCTCGGCCAGCTTGCGCGCGCCGGCGTCGGCCCGGGTGTTGAACCCGATGACCACGGCCTGCGAGGCGATGGCCAGGTTGACGTCGTTCTCGGTGATTCCACCCACCGCGGCATGCACCACCTGGACGCGGATCTCGTCCGTGGACAGCTTGGTCAGTGCATGCACCAGAGCTTCCTGGGAACCCTGCACGTCCGATTTGATGATCAGGTTCAGGGTCTTCGTGCCCTCGGCCATCTGCTCGAACATGTTCTCCAGCTTCGCCGCCTGCTGGCGCGCCAGCTTGACGTCGCGGAACTTGCCCTGGCGGAACAGGGCGATCTCGCGCGCCTTGCGCTCGTCGCCCAGGGCCAGGATCTCCTCGCCTGCGCTGGGCACTTCGCTCAGGCCCTGGATCTCCACCGGAATCGACGGGCCGGCGCTTTGCACCGGGCGCCCGGCCTCGTCGAGCATGGCGCGCACGCGCCCGAAACTCGAGCCGGCCAGCACCACGTCGCCGCGCTTGAGGGTCCCCGACTGCACCAGGATGGTGGCCACCGGGCCGCGGCCCTTGTCCAGCTGGGCCTCGATGACCAGGCCCTTGGCCGGCGCGTCGATCGGAGCCTTGAGCTCCAGCACTTCGGCCTGCAGCAGCACCTGCTCCAGCAGATCGTCGATGCCCTGGCCGGTCTTCGCCGACACCGGCACGAAGGGCGAGTCACCCCCGTATTCCTCGGGCACCACCTGCTCGGACACCAGTTCCTGCTTCACGCGATCGGGGTTGGCCTCGGGCTTGTCGATCTTGTTCAGCGCGACCACGATGGGCACGCCCGCGGCCTTCGCATGGGCGATGGCCTCGCGGGTCTGCGGCATCACGCCGTCGTCGGCGGCCACCACCAGGATGACGATGTCGGTGGCCTTGGCGCCCCGCGCGCGCATGGCCGTGAAGGCCTCGTGGCCGGGGGTGTCGAGGAAGGTGATGATGCCGCGCGGCGTCTCCACGTGGTAGGCGCCGATGTGCTGCGTGATGCCACCGGCCTCGCCGGCGGCCACCTTGGCGCGCCGGATGTAGTCCAGCAGCGAGGTCTTGCCGTGGTCGACGTGGCCCATCACCGTCACCACCGGAGCGCGGGGCTCCAGCTCGGCGGCCTGCGCCGGCAGGCCTTCCTCTTCCAGGAAGGTCTCGGGATCGTCGAGCTTGGCCGCCACCGCGGTGTGACCCATCTCCTGCACGATGATCATCGCCGTTTCCTGGTCCAGGACCTGGTTGATGGTCACCATCTGTCCCAGCTTCATCAGGGTCTTGATGACCTCGGAAGCCTTGACGGACATCTTGTGCGCGAGATCGCCCACCGAGATGGTCTCGGGCACGTGCACCTCGCGCACCACCGGCTCGGCCGGCGCGACGAAGCGCGGCTGGTCCTTCTCGCGCGAATCGCGGCGCGAACCGCCCTTGGCACCGCGCCACGCGCCGGTGCCTCCGCTGGTGTCGCCGCGGGTCTT
>DAIDHU010000483.1 GCA_027451915.1 Thiomonas sp.
CCAAGCGCGCGGCCTCGACGGTGTCCAGCGTGGAGCCTCTGCGCGAGGTGGTGCAGCACTGGTTCGACGCCGGGGTGCAGGGGCGTGCCATCCACGCCGCGCTCAAGCGTGAACACGGCTTCACCGGCAGCTACTCGGCGGTGGTGCGCATGCTGCAGCGGCTGCGCCTGGAGCAACCGCCCGATGTGACGGTGCGCCTGAGCTTCGCACCCGCAGACGCCGCGCAGGTGGACTTCGGCGCCGGCCCCATGCTGCTTCATCCCGACGGGCGCGAGCGCCGCACCTGGGCCTTCGTGATGACCCTGGCGCACAGCCGGCATCAGTACGTGGAGTTCGTCTGGGACCAGACGGTGGCCACCTGGCTGGGTTGTCACCGCCGCGCCTTCGAATGGTTTGGCGCCGTGCCGGCGCGGGTCATCGTGGACAACGCCAAGTGCGCGATCACCAAGGCGTGCAATCACGACCCGCTGGTGCAGCGCGCCTACGCCGAGTGCGCTGAAGGGTATGGCTTTCGCATCGAGGCCTGCCCGCCGCATGATCCCCAGAAGAAGGGCATCGTCGAGTCCGGCGTGAAGTACATCAAGGGCAACTTCCTGCCCACGCGAGCCTTCCGCGACCTGGCCGACCTCAACGCCCAGGCGCGCACCTGGGTGATGGAGGAAGCCGGCCGGCGCGACCACGGCACCACGCGCCAGCAGCCGCTGGCGCTGTTCGAGCGGGAGCGGCCGCTGATGCTGCCGCTGCCGGCGGTGGCGCCTGACTTGGGCAGCTGGCACCGCGTCACGGTGCACCGTGACTGCCACGTCAAGTTCGACGACGGCTTGTACTCGGTGCCCTTCACCCTCGTCGGCAAGGTGCTGTGGCTGCGCGCCACCGACTCCGCCGTGGCCCTGTTCGAGGACTACCGCCACGTGCATACCCACGCCCGCGTGCAGCGCCGCGGCGAGCGCCGCACGGTGAACGACCACATGCCGCCGCAGGCGCGAGCCTTCTTTGCTCGCGACCGCCACTGGTGCGTCGAGCAGGCCGGCAAGGTGGGGCCGCGCTGCGCCGAGCTGATCGAGGCGCTGCTCAGCGACCGCGTCTCCGAGCGGCTGCGCGCAGCCCAAGGCGTGCTGCAGCTGGGCAAGCGCTTCGGTCAGGAGCGATTGGAAGCCGCCTGCGCCCGGGCGATGGACCATGGCAGCCCGTACTACCGCACGGTCAAGACCATCCTGGCCACCGGCGCCGACCAGCAGCCGCCCATCGAGACCCACACCCCGAGCGCGTACCGCAGCGCGCGCTTCGTGCGCTCGGCTGCCGAGCTGTTCGAGCCGCCCAGTCTGCACTGATCTCACGCCGTCGGCGCGGCGGCCGCAGCCGCGGCCCGCACCCGGCGCTCTCCCAGCCGCGGCTGCGCAACCAGGAACCCTTGCATGAACCTCAACCCCATCCCCGAGCTGGCCCCCCAGCTCAAGCAGCTACGCCTCTCAGGCATCCTCGACTCGCTCGAAGCGCGCAACCGCCAGGCCATCGACGGCAAGCTGGCCTACACCGAGTTCCTTGCCCTGCTCATCGGTGACGAGGTCGCCCGGCGCGAGAACAAGAAGTTCTCCATGCGGCTGCGTCGCGCCCAGTTCCGCACCAACAAGACCCTGGAGCAGTTCGACTTCGACCGCCTCCCCAAGCTCAACCGCCAGCTCGTGCATGACCTGGCCAGCGGGCGCTACTTGCAGGAGAAGGCCCCGGTGCTCATCGTCGGCCCCAGCGGCGTGGGCAAGAGCCACCTGGCCCAGGCGCTGGGCCACTGCGCCGTGCGCCAGGGCGCCGACGTCGTGTTCGCCACCTGCGCCGGGCTGACGCAGACCCTGAACGCCGCGCGCGCTACCGGCGCCTACGAGCGCAAGCTCGCCACTCTGGCAAGGGTGCCGCTGCTCATCATCGACGACTTCGGCCTCAAGCCGTTGCGCGCCCCCGCCGACGAGGACCTGCACGACCTCATCGCCGAGCGCTACGAGCAGGCCGCCACCATCGTCACCAGCAACCTCGACTTCGACGAGTGGGACCAGGCCTTCGCCGCCAACCGGCTGCTCGCCGCCGCTACCCTCGACCGCCTGCGCCACAACGCCTACTGCCTCGAGCTCAACGGGCGTTCGTACCGCGATCCGAAGGTGCCGCCAGCTTCAAAAAACACCCCTTCGAACAAACCCCAAAACCCGGCAAAATAACGTCCTTCAACAGGGTCGTTCGAGACCCCTCTCGGCACCGGCTCCACTGGCCGATATATGCCGACTCCGGGTGGCCGGATTACGCCGACTCGTGACAATAGGGAGATCGCTCAGCAAATCGCTCGGCGTTCAGCGTCGCTGCTGCACCTGGCACCTCGATGCACGGATGCGCTCCCAGATTACAGAGACGCCTTGGCCGCCCGTGGGTTCGCCGGCCATCGAGGAACTGCCCAGCGGCTGCGCGAGGCCGTTCGTGACTGCATGGGCGTCGACCTGATCGAAGGTTCGCTCCGGACCGAGACAGGGCGAGACCCGCTGCAGTGGTTGGAGGAAGTGCTGCGCAAACCGCGTCGCCCGCTGCATCC
>DAIDHU010000484.1 GCA_027451915.1 Thiomonas sp.
GAAGGTGACGTAGATGTCCGAGGATCCGCGGCTGGTTTCCGAGCGCACCGTGACCACACCGGGCGCGCGGCGGATGGCCTCCTCCAGCGGCTGGGTGACCTGCAGCACCATCTGCCGCGTCGGGCGTACGCCGGCGTCCACCGAGACCACGACCCTCGGGAAGCTCACGTTGGGGAACAGCCCCACCGGCAGCTTGAAGGCGGCCAGGATGCCGCCGGCGGCCAGCAGCAGCACCAGGAACAGCACCGAGCGCCGGTGCCGTTGCAGCCACAGCGAGGCGTTCATCGGGCCTGCTCCGCGGAACCCTCGGCGGAGGTGCGCAGGGCCATGCCGTCCTTCAGTTCGTAATTTCCCAGCACCACCAGGGGCAGGGAGGGCCGCAGCGGCCCGGAAATGGCGCTGCGTTCGCCCTCATCGCCGCGCACCCGCACGCTCACGCGCCGGGCATGCCCATGGTCGTCCTGGAACACATAGGCCTGCCCGTCGGCATCGCGAAGCACGGCCTGGCGAGGTACCAGCCATCCCTTCCAGGAATGCAGCGGCAGGGTGGCCTGCACGGCCAGGCCGGGCAGCAGCCAGCGCGGCGTGGCGCCCAGCGCGAGGCGCAGCTCGACCCGGCCGCTGGCCGGGTCGACGCGTCCGGCCACGTCGAGCACCGTGGCCTGCACGCTGCGCGTCGGGTCGAACACCGAAGCCAGTCGCGCGACGGTACCGGGGGCCAGTTCCGCGGCCTGGCGCGGATCCACGCCCACGACGGCCTGCAGCCCGGCATGCGGTGCCAGGCTCAGCGCCACGACTCCCGCCGCCAGTTGCAGGCCCGGGGTGGCCTGCAGGGACTGCACCAGTCCGTCGAAGGGCGCGCGCACGATCTGGCGCGCCTGATCCAGCCCCTGGGCCTGCTGCGCGGCCAGCGTGGCACGGGCATCGGCCAGATTCCTGCGCGCGGCGTCGACCTGCGATTGCGTGGCCAGTTGCTGGCGCTGCAATTGCAGCAGCCTGCCCAGCTCGGCCTTGGCGAAGCGCAGGGCCTCGCGGGCCTGCGCATAGGCGGCATCGGCGGCCGGGGCATTGCCGACCTCGAGCAGCGCCTGGCCACGCCGCACGCCCTGGCCGGGGCGCACCAGCACCCGCAGCACGCGCACCGGGCGCGCGAAGTCCACGCTCAGGGTGCCGCCGCTGGCGGTGCGCACGGTCCCCACGGCCGTCGCATGGCGCGTGAGCACCCCGCGTTGCAGCGCGGCGGTACGCACGAGGGCGCTGGGTGCAGGATCGGCGAGCGCGGGCGCGACGGCTCCGAGGGTGCCGGCCAGGAGCGCGGCGGCGGGGATCAGGGGATGCCGGGTCGTGCGGCACAGCAGATGCCGCAGCCGCGCAGCGGGTGCGGCCACGAAGCGGGGCAGGCTCATGATGCGGAGGGATGCGAAGTGGAGGTGGCGGTGTCGGCGCCGCGGTACAGTCCGGCGCCGGTGAGCAGGTCCAGGGCCACGCTCTGCTCGGCCTGCCGTTCCCGCAGGTCCAGCAGCGCCAGGCGCTGGTCGAGCAGGGCCAGTTGCTGGGATTGGGCCTGCTGCAGTGTGTAGCTGCCGTCGGCCAGGGCCTGGCGCGCCGCGGCGGCCGCCGCGCGCAGCGCGGGCAGATCGGCGCGCAGCGCGGACTGCTGGCGCCGCAACAGCGCGAGCCTGGCCAGGGTATGCTCCACCTGCGCCTGGGTCTGGTCCAGGCGCAGCTGGTAGGCATCGCGCAATTCCCGGCGGGTGGCGCGGGCCACCGCGATGCGCCCGCGCGAGCCGTTGAACAGGGGCAAGCGCAAGCTGAGCCCGAAGCCGACGGTGTTCACGTCGCTGGTGTCGCGCGCGCGGCTCAGGCCCACGCTGATCGAGGGGAACTGCTGCAGCACCGCCTCGCGCAGGGATTGCTCCTGGCTGGCGTAGCCGGCGCGCAGCGCGAGCAGGTCGGGGCGGATGTCGGCCACGCGTGCCAACGCGGCGCGCGCCTGCGCCGGGGCCTGGGTTCCGATGGGGGGCAGGCCGGCCAAGTGCAGCGGCACGTCCGGCGCGAGGCCGAGCAGGGCGTGCAAGCGCGACTGCAGGTCCACGCGGCTTCGGTCGTCGGCGGCCAGGCGCTGGCGCAGGGACTGCAGGCGCAGCAACTGCGCATCGGCGGCGGAGCGCGGCAGATTGCCCTGGGCCACGGCGGCCTTGCTGCGCCGCAGGCCCCGGCGCACCAGCGCCAGCTCGCGCAGCAGAAGACCCCGGCGTGCGTGCAGCGCGGCCAGGCGCACGTAGATCAGCTGCGCCTGCGATGCGGTCTGCCATTCCTGCCACAGCAGGTCCAGGTTCACGCTTCGAACATGCTGGCGTGCCGCGGCCTGCGCGGCGGGGCGCGTGAGCAGGCTGCCCAGGTCGAAGTCCAGTGCGTAGTTGTAGGCGGTGGTGCTGGCGCCCGGGCTGTGGCGCGGGAACTCGCGCGAGGCGGAGAAGCGGGGATCCGGAAGCAGGCCGGCGGCGAAGGCCTGCGCCTGCGCCACGCCCAGTCGATCGCGCGCCAGGCGAAGCTGCGGGTTGTCCAGCACGGCCAGCGCGGCCACCGCGGCCATGGGCAGGGGCTGGTCGAGATCGATGGGCTGGGCGGCCAGGTGCGGCAGCGGGATGCGCCGCGTGTCCACGCGCAGCGAGCGCAGCGCGCGCACCGAATCGGCGCGCTCGGCCAGCGGGCGGGGCTGGTAGCTCGCGCAACCGCCCAGCACCAGCAGCAAGCTGGCGAGGCTGGCGACCTGGCTCAGGCGACGGGCTCGGCCGCGCTGGCGGCGCACCTGGGACACGAAGGCGGCCAGCATGGGCAGCGCGACCGCGCGCGGCGCCTGGGCCGCGGGAGGGTTCGGGACTTGGGGCATGGCTTGGAGGCCGGCCGCGGCCGGCGCGCAATCCGGAATCATTCCGGTTTGCAACAGCCTAGGCGCGCGGACTTAGCCGCGACTTAGGAATCCGCCCGGCGCCTGGGCTCAGGCTTCGCGCAGGTACAGCGAAGGGTCGGTGATGCCCCAGCGCTCGGCGCGCTCCAGGCCGACAATGCGCTGGTCGCGCGCCTGGCCGCCCAGGTCCAGGAGCCTGGGTTGCAGGAAATCTCGTGTGCGCGTGCAGTAGACGGCGCGCACCTTGGGGCGCAGAAGTTCGCCAGGGGTCTGGTCGACCACAACGCCAAGCAGGCCGGAGTCAAGACGCACGAAACTTCCAACGGGGTAGATCCCGATGGTCTTGACGAAGTGGTGGAAGATCTCCTGGTCGATGTGCGCCGGCGCCCACCTGGCCATGCGTTGCAGGGATTCGGCGGGGTCCCAGCCGGCCTTGTAGGGGCGGTTCGAGGTGGTGGCGTCGTAGATGTCGCAGATCGTGGCCATGCGGCAGATGAGGCTGATCTGCTCGCCGGCGAGCCCGTCCGGGTAGCCGGTGCCGTCCAGACGCTCATGATGGTGCAGGCACACGTCCACGGCGGTGGCATCCACGTTCCCCGACCGTCGCAGCAGGTCGTGGCCGCGTCGGGGGTGGGTCTTGATGATCGCGAACTCGGCTTCGGTCAGGGCCTCGGGCTTGTTCAGCACCTCGTGGGGAATCGCCGCCTTGCCGATGTCGTGGAGCATGCCCGCCAGGCCCGCCACGCGCGTGAGCTCGCGGTCGAGGCCGAGCTGCCGGGCCAGCGCCACCATCAGCGCGCCCACCGCGGCCGAGTGCAGATAGGTGTAGTCGTCGGCGCGCTTGATGCGCACCACGCTGATCAGGGCCCAGGGGTTGTCGCGCAGGGATTCGGAGATCTCCTCCAGCAGCTCATGGGCACCCGAGGTATCCACCGAGCGGCCGAGCCGAGCCTGGGCGAACATGTTCTCGAGCATGGGCTTGGAGCGCAGGAACACCCGTCGGGCGCGGGACAGTTCCTCGCGCAGCGCGAGCCTGGGCGCGGCGGCCGCCGCGGCTTTGGTCTCGCGCTCGGCGGCAAGCGCCTGCGGGGCCTGGGCGGAGTCGACGGAAATGTCGTCGATCAGCTCGATCCGGGCTTCCTGCGAGCCAGCGCCTGCCGGCGCGTCGGCCGCCAAGG
>DAIDHU010000485.1 GCA_027451915.1 Thiomonas sp.
CGCGCGCGGTTCCTGCGCGAGCTGGAGCAAGCCCGGCAGCTTCAGGGGCCGCCAAGCTGGCAGTATGATTGGACACAGTCCCGTCAGCATTGCGCAGCCTGGCTGTGACCCACCCGAACGACGTACCGCTCAGCGCGCTGCAGTTCTACTCGACCGCGGCGTACCCCTGCAGTTACCTGCCCGAGCGGCTGGCCCGCTCGCAAGTGGTCACGCCGGCTCACCGCGTGCGCGCCGACGTCTACACCGATCTGGTGCAGGCGGGCTTTCGGCGCAGCGGGCTGTTCACCTACCGCCCGCAGTGCGAGGCCTGCCACGCCTGCATGGCGCTGCGGGTGCTGGCGCAGGAATTCCGCGCCGACCGCAGCCAGCGCCGCGCCTGGAAACGCCATGGCGGGCTGCAGGCGCGGGTCATGGCGCCCGAGTTCGTGCTCGAGCACTACGAGCTGTACCTGCGCTACCAGGCCCGGCGCCACGCCGGCGGCGGCATGGACCAGGACAGCATCGACCAGTACACCCAGTTCCTGCTGCAAAGCCGGGTGGACACCCGCCTGGTCGAGTTCCGCGACGCCGCCGGCACTCTCAGGATGGTCTCGGTCATCGATCTGCTGGGCGACGGCCTGTCGGCCGTCTACACCTTCTACGATCCGGAGTCCGCCGGCTCCGGCCTGGGCACCTACGGCGTGCTGTGGCAGATCATGCAGACCCGCGCGCTCGGCCTGCCCCACACCTACCTGGGCTACTGGATCGCCCAGAGCCCCAAGATGGCCTACAAGAACCGATTCCGGCCCCATCAGGTCCTGATGGACCAGCGCTGGGTCGCTGGAGAGTCGGTCCAGGCATGACAGGCCGATATTTCGGCATGTAAAATGAAGGGATGACCAAGGCCTCATCCTCCTCGAGCGGGCGACGCGAACAGCCAGCCATCCAGGTGATCGAGCGCATGTTCTCGATCCTCGACGCGCTGGCCGAGCACAGCGAGCCGGCGCCGCTCAAGCTCATCGCCGAGCGCTGCGGCTTGCACCCGTCCACGGCCCACCGCATTCTCAACGACCTGGCCACCGGGCATCTGGTGGACCGCTGCGACCCGGGCGTGTACCAGCTGGGCATGCGCCTGCTGGAGCTGGGCAACCTGGTGAAGGCCCGGCTGAACGTGCGCGACGTCGCCCTCGGGCCGATGCGCGAGCTGCATCGCCTGACCCACCAGCCGGTGAACCTGAGCCTGCGCCAGGGCGACGAGATCATCTACATCGAGCGCGCCTACAGCGAGCGCTCGGGCATGCAGGTGGTGCGCACGGTTGGCGGCCACGCCCCGCTGCACCTGACCTCGGTGGGCAAGCTGTTCCTCGCCGGGGAGGACCCGCAGAAGGTCAAGGCCTACGCCATGCGCACGGGCCTGGCCGGCCATACCCGCAACAGCATCACCGACCTGCCCCGGCTGGAGGCCGAGCTCGCGCGGGTGCGCCAGCTGGGCTTCGCGCGCGACAACGAGGAACTCGAGCTCGGCGTGCGCTGCATGGCCGCCGGCATCCTGGACGACTCCGGGCGCCTCGTGGCGGGGCTGTCGCTGTCGGCGCCGGCCGACCGGCTGCAGGAGGACTGGCTGGGCAAGGTGGTGGAAACCGCGGCGCGCATTTCCGCCTCGCTGGGCTACCGCGCCAAGCCGGCGCAGGGCGTGGCCCGCCGGGCCTGAGACTCAGTCGTCGACCGTCTGCGGCCGGGCTTCGGCGCTGGGAATCGGATCCACGCGGGTCAACAGCGTGCGCCCGGAGGTCTGCATCCAGTTGCGAATGCGCTCGGCATCCACGAAGTGCGCGTAGCGCCCCCAGGCATCGAGCAGCACGACGATCACGTTACGCCCCTGCACGACCGTGTTGAGCACCAGGCAGTGCCCGGCTTCGTTGATGTAGCCGGTTGTCTGCAGCAGGATGTCCCAGCCGCGGTTGAAGATCAGGTGGTCGGTGTTGCGGAACTGCAGTTCGTAGCGGCCCGCGGTGACCGTGCTCTTGGGGTGGGTCGAGAACTGGCGGATCAAGGGATAGGAGTACACCGCCGCCACCAGCTTGGCCAGGTCGCTGGCGGTGGACTGGTTCTGCGGCGACAGACCCGTGGGCTCGATGTAGTGGGTATGCAACATGCCCAGCGACACCGCCTTGCGGTTCATGGCCGCGATGCAGGCCGCCAGCCCTCCGGGGTAGTTGCGCGCCAGCGCGTGGGCGGCTCGATTCTCCGACGACATCAGCGCCAGCTTGAGCAATTCCTCGCGGGTGAACACCATGCCGGGGCGCAGGCGCGAGCTGCTCCACTTGAGGGTGTCGATGTCCTCGTCGGTGATCTCGATGGGCTGATCCATGGGCTGGTGCGCGTCCAGCACCACCGCGGCCGTCATCAGCTTGGTCAGCGAGGCGATCGGGCGCACGTCGCCCGCGTCCTTGCTCAGCAGCACCTGGTGGGTACGCGCATCGATGACCAGCGCGGAACCCGAGGCGAGGGAGATCGGATCCTCGCTGAAGGAAGTGGAAGTGCGGCGCAGATCGGCAGGCTGGGGCCCGGGCGCGCGCCCGATTGCGTGCACCACCGCGTGCAGCGGGCGGGGCACCGGACGGGAAGCCTCGTGACGCACCACCCTGCGCTGCGGCACGCGGCTCCTGTGCTCGATCACCTTGTGATGCACCGGCTTGCGCACCACGGTCCTGCGCACGATCCTCCTGCGCACCACCTTCCTGTGTTCGACGACCTTGTGTTCGACGACCTTGTGTTCGACCGCCTTGCGCGCCTGCACCGCAGGCGCGGCCGAAGCTTGCGGGGCGCTGGCCTCGGAGGCCGCGTGGGCGCTGGTCGCGAAGGCGCAGATTCCCAGTGACCACCCCAACACCAGGGCGCGCAAGGCATGGGACTTGCCCTGTGCGGGCCGGGAACTGGATCGAGCAATGCGCATGGTGCCTCGCGAGGATTGGGGCAAAGCGTACCAAAGGGGAAAAAATGCGGCAAGATCAAAAGTTTGCGTCTTGCTCTTGATGCACGCCCCGAGCTTCGCCTCAAACTCTTCGTGGAAACACCCGATCCGCTTGCACGCGCAGCGCCTCATCGGCCCCTGAGCTCGGGCGCAACGGATTGTAGGAGGCCACGAAGGGAGCCCGGGGCTCCTTCCGGGCCCGCTGCCCGCCCACGCGGCCGGGGCACGCGATCCGGCCCGGCACGGCGCGGGCGTTAGCCCGGCGTCTGGCCTTCCATACACCGGCGTTG
>DAIDHU010000486.1 GCA_027451915.1 Thiomonas sp.
CATACGTCGACGGCCGTGGCATGCACGTCGCCCGTGCGCTGCAGCAACTCGTGGCCGCGCCGCGGGTGGGTCTTGATCACCTCGAACTCGGCCTCGCTCAGTGTGTCGGGCTTGTTCAGGATGTCGTGGGGAATCGACGCCTTGCCGATGTCGTGGAGCATGCCCGCCAGGCCCGCGATCCGGGTCTGCTCACGGTCCAGGCCAAGCTGCCGGGCCAGCGCCACCATCAGCGCGCCCACCGCCACCGAGTGCAGGTAGGTGTAGTCGTCCGCGCGCTTGATGCGCACCACGCTGAGCAGGGCCCAGGGGTTGTCCTGCAGGGATTCGGCCATCTCCTCCAGGAATTCCTGCGCCCGCGCGGTGTCCACCGAGCGCCCGAGCCGGGCCTGGGCGAACATGCTCTCCAGCATCGGCTTGGAGCGCAGGAACACGCGGCGCGCGCGGGACAGTTCCTCGCGCAGCGGGCGCCTGGGGGAGGGCGCCGCCGCCGGCCGGGACGCCTCCATCGCGGCGATCGGCTGCGGCGCCTGCGCCGTGTCGATGGAGATGTCGTCGATCAGCTGGACCCGCGGCGCCTCCGGCGCGGCGGCCGCGTCGGGCTCCGCTTCGAGGTCCTCGCCGCGCGCGGTGTCGATCCACAACGCCTGCACTCCGGGCTCGTTCAGCGCGCGCGCCTGATCGTCGCCGCGCACCAGGAACGCGCCACGCCAGAAGCCGTGCTGCAGCCACGGCCCCTCGATTTTCGCGATGTACATACCCTGCCGGACTTGGTCGGGCCGGATCTTCTTCAGCATGTTGGAGGAATTTCTGGACGAGCCCCGAATGTTATGCAGAAATTCTGATGCGCTGATTCGTAGATTCACCCATCAGACGAGCCAGTGTCGGATGCCGGGCCGGGCGCGTCCCGGCGCCGGCGTGCGCGACGGTGGCTTCGTACGTATAGTTGCGCCGGCGCCTGCCCCGATTCGCCGGCGCGACCATACCAACAAAGGGGAGACGAAATGAACGGAACTTGGAATCGCCTTTTCCGCGCCTTGCGCCGCGCGGTCCTGTGCGCTGCCGCGGCGACGCCCATGGCGTGGGCGCCTGCCCAGGCCCAGCAGCCGGGCTCGACCCTGGACCGGGTGATCCAGTCGGGCGTGCTGCGGGTCTGCACCACCGGGGATTACCGGCCCTTCACCTACCTGCAGCCCGACGGCAGCTACGTGGGCATCGACATCGACCAGGCCAACAGCCTGGCCCAGGCGCTCGGGGTGAAGGCGCAGTTCGTCAAGACCACCTGGCCGACCCTGATGAAGGACTTCGACGCCGGCAAGTGCGACATCGCCATGGGGGGCATCTCGGTGACCCTGCCGCGCATGAAGACCGCGGCCTTCAGCATCCACTACCTGGTCGACGGCAAGACCCCCATCGTGCGCTGCGGTGACGTGTCCAAATACCAGAGCCTTGCCGAGATCGACCAGCCCTCGGTGCGCGTGATCACCAATCCGGGCGGCACCAACTTCAAGTTCGTGCAGGCCCACATCCACCACGCGAAGGTGATCGTGTACCCGGACAACAACACCATCTTCCAGCAACTGGTCGACGGCAAGGCCGACGTGATGATCACCGACGGCACGGAGACGGCGCTGCAGCACCAGCTGCACCCGCAGCTGTGCGCGGTGCATCCCCGCCACCCCTTGACCTACGGCGAGAAGGCCTACCTGATTCCCCGCGACGACCTGCCTTTCCAGAATTTCGTCGATCAGTGGCTGCACCTGGAGATCGCCTCCGGCACCTTCCAGAAGGTGTTCGACAAGGGCCTGCAGTAAGTCTGGCCTCCAGGCGGGCGCCCGCCTGGGGTCGGGCCGGCGCTACAGGGTGAGCTGCATATTCAGCAGCACGCCGGAATCGGTCAAGCTCAGGCTGGCCGAACTCAGGCTGAGCGCGCCGTCCGTGCTCAGCAGATAGTTGTCGGTCTCGCTGGAGCTCGTCTGGCCGCTGCTCGTGGTGGTGGTGTCGATCAGCGAGACCGTGACGTTGGTGCTGGAGGTGCCGGGGCCGACCTTGTAGCTCAGGCTCTCGGTGCCGATGGGCACGGCCAGGGTGCTGTCGCTGTAGCAGTTGTAGCTCACGACCCCGCCGCTGTCGCCGAGCTGCACGGTGGCGGGGTAGCTGCCCGCGGTCGCGGCCACGCAATAGGCGGCGGAGCTCGTGTAGCCCAGGGGTTGAAGCGCCGTCGTGAAATAGGTCTGCTGGCTCGAGGAGAGGCTCAGGCTCTGGCCGGCCACCGTCACCGTGCCGTCCACGCCGAACACCGCGTACACGGCGTTGTACGCGTTGAACAACACCGTGGTCTGGGTTAACGGGGCGATGCTGAGGGTCACGCTGCCGCTGATGGGCACGCTCACGCCCTGGTACAGGGCGGTGCCCGAGATGCTGGCGCTTCGGGTGCTGCCGGCGGTGAGCAGCGCGGACATCGCGCTTTGCAGCGGGAAGTTGGTTCCGGCGGCCGGAAGGCTGCTGCCTCCTCCACCCCCGCACGCCGCGAGCAGCATGCTCGCCAGCAAGCCCAGGCCCGCGCTGCGCGCGCGACGATGCTTGTGGTCCATGGTTCTTCCCCCCTCGGGCCCGGGCTGGACCCGGGTCTTGTTGCATTTGGATACCCGAGCAGAGTATTGGAGCCTTGCGCGGGTCGAGTCCTTGCGGTGGGTCAAGAATGGGCCGCGGGCATGGATTCTCGTCCCCTGGGTTCATCCCCGCTCGGGCGCACCCTCAGGCGCGGACGCCAGTGCCGGCCCCGCCCGGCGTCGTCCAGCTCGATTTCGCAGGCTCCCGCGCGTTGGCGCAGGAACTGGCGGTCGGCGCCCCAGAAGGGGTTGTCGTAATGCACGGTGAACTGGCAGGCCAGCTCGCGCGCATCGGGGCGCAGCAGCAGGCAGTACAAGTCGCCCTCGGCACCGGTGGCTGCGCCGTTGCTTTCCAGGTGCGCGGTGACGGCGTGGGTGAAGTGGCCCTCGCTGGCGGGGAAGTCGCCATGGTCGATGCGGGCCCAGTCGCAACTCAGGCCGCCCGCCCGGGCGGAGCCTGGCGGCTCACGCGAGCCGGCGACCACGACCGTGACGTCGATGGAACGGGCGGCGGCCTCGTGCGTCCCGGCGCCGGGACGGCCGTCCTGCGCCAGGGATTGCGCGAGCCCCCCGGCGTAGCGCCACAAGGCGGCCTCGCAGTCCAGCGGCGCGCTGGCGCCCTCGGGATCGTTCCAGAGCACGGTGCCGCCGCGGGGCTCGAACAGCGGCGGGGGATTGCCCGATGCGCCATCCCGCGTGGCCGCGATGTCGGGCAGGCTTCGGCGCAGCGCGGCGAGGCTGTCTTCCACGTAGCGCGTTTCGTCGACCCGGCCGCGTCGCTGATAGGCGTCGAAGACCTGGTCGGCCGCCAGTTGCAAGGTCTGCACGATGGGCCGCATCTCGGCCTCGCCCCCGGGCAGTGAGAGCTCGTTGTCCCCGTGCGCGACCCAGCGCCGCCCGTCGCGCGCGCTCAGCACGATGCCGTCGCGGTTTTCCCGGTCGTGCATGGTCTTGACCAGCACGCCGCTGAGTATCTGGGCGGTGTGGCCCCGCAGCGGCGCCTCGGCGAAGCCGCCGGCGCAGTATTCGTCGATCGCCTGCTTGTCGGTGCGCACGTGGCCGGAGGCGAAGGCGTCGCTGCCGAAATGGCCGGCGTAGGCCGCCGTCCGGTACGCGCGCCACAGGTCCTGCTGGTCGCGCGCGTGCAGCGCCTGCTGCAGGGCCAGGCGCTGGCCGACCAGGAACGTGGTCTGGGCGTTGTCGCCGAAGTGATCCTGGCTGCGGCTGGCGAGGTCGAAATAGCGCCCGAGATAGTTGCGCAGGTGGATCAGGTCGGCCGCGCTTTCGATGCAGGCCTCGGCGCCGGTGGCGCGCATGAAGGCGCAATCGTCCTCGGTGCGGTAGTCCAGCGCGCGGCCCTGCCCGCGCGCCTCGACAAAGCGCTGCATCAGCCCGCGCTGCAGCTCGCGCAGCCGGGGCAGGTCGTCCACGTAGCCCTGGTAGGCCAGGCTGAGCAGGTCGCGCCGGAAGGCGACGGTGGCCGCCTCGCTGCGCGCCGACCAGGCCGAGTCGAAGGGCTGGCCGTCGCCCACCCGTGCGTAGGGCACGCCGTAGAAATCGCCGGCCAGAGCCAGCAGCTCGGCGTAGCTGAGCGCGAGCTCCGTGCCGTCGGAGCTGCGGGTGCGCAGCAGCACCACGTGGTCACCGGCGGCGCGGCCGCCATCGGGCAGGCGCAGGAGCACGCGCGCGCCCAGGAATTCGTGCTCCGGCGAGGCGAAGTGCAGGGCGGGCTGCTCCGCCGCCGCGGGCGCCATGCCCAGGCAGGCCAGGCCCATGCCCAGGCACCGGGCCAGGCCCAGGCACCGGCCCAGGCACCGGCGCCAAGGCGGGCCCGGGTGGGAAGCGAGCCGCAGGCGGCGCGTGGATGCGAGCCAGCTCGAGCTGGACGGCGTGAAGGGCATGGGGCCATGCTAGGCAGCGCGGCCCCGCCCCGCCGGAGTCCCGCCCTTCAGCCCCGAAGCGCGGATCGACTTTGCGCCGCGT
>DAIDHU010000487.1 GCA_027451915.1 Thiomonas sp.
AGAACGCCCAGGCCTGAGCAGGCCCGCGCATCGACTCGGCTGCCCGCCCGCGGCGGGGCCGCGGGCTCAGGGCTTCGGCGACCCGGGCCCGGAGCCTGGCGCCCGAGCAAGGGTGCGCGCGGTCTGCCGCAGCAGGCTGACCACCGCCTGGTCCAGCAGATCCTGCGCGGCCTGCGCATAGTGCGCGGCATCCTGCACCGGCACCGGCCGGGAGGCCTCGAAACTCCACGAGGAGCCCAAGTCCTGCGCGGCTCCCACGTAGATCTCGCAGCGCATGCCCAGCTCGACCCGGCGCGCGTACACGTCGTGCTCCAGGCTGTCCAGACGGCAGCGCAGCGACGCGTCGGTGCGGCCCGCCGCGTCGCCTCCTTCCACCGCGGCCACCCAGGCCTGGCGCGCCAGGGCCCCGCGCAGGGCGGAATCGATCATCTCCGCCGGAGGCACCAGCCAGCGGCTGTCGCGATAAGGCATGAGCTGCAGCGGCGTGGGGCTGTAGAGCATGTCCACGCCTTCCAGCCCGGGCGCGGCGCGCACCGGCAGCAGGCGCAGCGTGCGCGCGGCCAGGCCCGGCGCGGGCTGCACGACCTGCGGCACGCGCAGGCGGTAGTCGGTCTGCGCCGGGCGCCGGGTCACCTGGGGCAGCGCGCAGGACGCCAGCGCCAGGATCATCAGCAGGGGCATGGCTGCGCGTAGCGCGCGCCGAAGGCTAGTCGGTTCCTTCACCTCAGTGCTCTCCCGGCCCGGCCGGCGGCAGGGGGGCGCCGAACAGGAGTTGGTTGGGGTTGTGCTGCAGGCTGCGGCTCAGCTCGGTGAGCTGCCGGCTCAGGCTCTGCAACTGCGCGCCCAGGCGCTCGTAATCGGGCAACGTGCGGCTGCGCAACTGCTGCGCCGCCTGCGTGCCGGCGTCTCCCAGGCGCGCCGCGCTTCGGCCCGCGCGCTGCCAGTCCTGCGCGGCGAGCTCGAGCTGGGTCAGCGCCGCCTGCGCCGAGGCCGCGGTGCGGCGCACCTGCTGCAGCGTGGCATCGGCATGCTCGCCCAGCTGCCGGCCCTGCTGCCCCAGCGCCGCCAGCTCCTCGCTGCCCTGGCGAAGGTTGTCCAGCGTGGCGCCGATGTCCTGGCGATGGGAGTCGAGTTCGGCCTTGGTGCGCTCGACATGGCGCAAGGTCTCGCTGATGGCCAGCACATTGGCCGGGCTGAGCAGCACGTCGAGCCGGGTGGCGATTTTCGACAAGGTCACCGCGGCGTCGTTCAGGCCGCCTTCCAGTCGAGAGAACACCGAGGGGGCGTACTGGATCACGGCGTAGGGATGCCCCGGCTGGGGCAGCAGGGGCTGCTCGGAATGCCCGCCGCTGAGATTGATCACCGACAGGCCCGTGACCCCGCGCGGGGAAAGCTGGGCCACGGTGTCCCTGCGCACGGGAACCTGGCTCTTGATGGCCACCTGGATGCGGATCAGCGTCGGGTTGCGCGGATCGATCTCGATGGAACTCACGCGCCCGACGGCGACCCCGCGGTAGAGCACGTCGCTGGCCGGGCTCAGGCCGTTGACGTTGTCGGTCGCGTAGATCAGGTAGGTGGTGGTGTCGACCTGGCGCGCGCCGGTGCTGAGCCACCAGACCGCGCCGGCCAGCGCCATCACCATCGCGATGACGAAGGCGCCGACTGCGGTGTAGTTGACCTTGGATTCCATCGATCGGACCGGCTCGGGGCGGTTGTGCGGCTCAGGGGTCTGCGCGCGAGCATACCGCGCCGGGCGCGGCGCCGCGGGCACTGCGCCAGAAGGCGCTCGAACGCCCGCCGCGCAGGTACTCGATCAGCTCGGGCTCCTCGCGCTCGGCCAGCTCGCGGGCGCTGCCCACGGCCAGCACGCGCTTGCGCGCCAGGAAGGCCACGAGGTCGCTGCCGTGCCAGATGGAATCCAGGTCATGGGTGACTTGCAGCACCGTCAGCCCGAGCAGCTCGCGCAATTGCGCGATGAGCTGGTCGAAGGCGGCGGCGCCCACCGGGTCCAGCCCCGAGGTCGGCTCGTCCAGCACCAGCAGTTCCGGATCCAGCGCCAGGGCGCGCGCCAGCGCCGCGCGCTTGACCATGCCCCCCGAAAGCTCCGCGGGGAACTTGTGCGCGGCGTCCGCCGGAAGCCCGGCCAGGCCGATCTTGAGCATGGCCACCTCGGGCAGCATCCGCGGCTCCAGCGAGCCATGCTCGTGCAGGGCCAGCACCACGTTTTCCAGCACGCTCAATCCGGTGAACAGCGCTCCGCCCTGGAACAGCACCCCGATGCGGGTGCGCAGGCGGGTGCGCAGCGCGGGGTCGGCGACCAGCGCATCCTCGCCGAACAGCTCCAGCGAGCCGCCCTGGGGCTCGCGCAACAGGGTCAGGGTGCGCAGGAGCACCGACTTGCCGCTGCCCGAGCCGCCCACCAGGGCCATGATGCTGCCGCGCGGCAGCTCGAGGTCGACCCCCTCGTGCACCGTGGTGTCGCCGAAGCGATTGACCAGCCCGCGCGCGCGGATCACCAGCTCGCCTTGCGCCTGGTTGCCGGTGGGCGGCCTGGTGTCCATGGATCAAAACCCCAGCATCTTGTACAGCACCGAGAACGCGGCGTCGATCACGATGACCAGGAAGATCGACTGCACCACGCTGGTGGTGGCGGCGCGCCCCACCGCGGCCGCGCTGCCCCGCACACGCAGGCCCTGCATGCACCCCACCAGCGCGATGATCACCGCGAATACCGGCGCCTTGACCAGCCCGAGCACCAGGGTGCGCACGTCGACCACCTGGGGAATGCGCAACAGGTATTCGCGCCAGGGCACGCCGAAGCCCAGCGAGGCCACCATGCCGCCGCCCAGCAGGCCCATCGCGTCGGCCAGAAGGGACAGCAAGGGCAGCGCCACCACCAGCGCCAGCACCTTGGGCAGCACCAGCATCTCGAAGGGCGACAGGGCCAGCGAATGCAGGGCGTCGATCTCCTCGGTGATGCGCATGGTGCCCAGCTGCGCCGCATAGGACGAGCCGGTGCGCCCGGCCACCAGGATGGCCGCCAGCAAGGGACCCATCTCCCGCAGGGTGATGATGGCCACCAGGTTCACGATCAGCACGTTGGCGCCGTAGGTGGCCAGGGTCGCGCCGCCCTGGTAGGCCATGACCATGCCGATCAGGAAGGACAGCAGACCGACGATGCCCATTGCGCGCAGCCCGCCGGACTCCAGCTCCGCCGCGACCTCGCGCCAGCGCAGGCGCGACGGACGCAGCAGCAAGGGCGTGCCCAGCCAGGCCAGCTCGCCCAGCGTGGTCACGAAATCGCGCCCTTCGCGCAAGCCCTTGAACACCGCCCGCCCGATGTCGCCGAGCAGCCCGGCATGCGCGCGCGACGGAAGCGCCGGCATTTCCAGGCTGCGCTGCTCGACCAGACGCAACAGGCGGGCCGCCGCATCGGGAAGGTGCGAGGCATCGAGTTCCACGCCGTCGCGCCGCTGCGCGCTCAGGCGATCCAGCAGCACCCTTGCGCCCGCGGTGTCCAGGCGCAGATCCGCCGGGTCGGCACGCAGCTCCAGGGTTCGCAACCCGGAGGGAAAGTCCAGGCGAGGGGCCTCGCGCAGTTCGCGCACGGTCCAGGCGCCGCCGATGCGCAGCACGCCATGCCCGGCCGCTGCTCCCGGCTGCTGTGGCTCCCAGCGCGCCCAGGCGGCGGGAAGCATCGCGGGCTCGGCCGGTTGACTCACCGTGCATCAGCCCTGGGGCGCGGGAGTGGCCCGCAGGACCTCCTCCAGCGTGGTGAGGCCCTCGGCCACCTTGAGCGCGCCGGCCAGGCGCAGGGGCCGCATGCCGTCGCGCACCGCCTGCGCGCGCAAGGCGTCCAGCGCCGCGCCGCCGGTGATCAGCGCGCGCTGGGCGGCCCCCACCGGAAGCAGTTCGTACAGGCCCACGCGCCCCAGATATCCGGTGTTGCGGCATTCCAGGCAGCCCACGGCCCGGCAGGGGCGCCCCTGGGCGTTGGGCTTCCACGGCGCCACCGCGGCCTCGAAGGCGGACTGGTCGAAGGCCGCATCGGGCTGCCGGCAATGCGCGCACAGCGTGCGCACCAGGCGTTGCGCCAGCACGCCCAGCAAGGTGGCGCCCAGCAGGTAGGGCGGCACGCCGAGCTCGAGCAGCCGGGTGATCGCGCCGGCCGCGTCGTTGGTGTGCAGGGTGGACAGCACCAGGTGCCCGGTGAGCGCGGCCTGCACGGCCATGTCGGCGGTCTCGCGGTCGCGGATCTCGCCCACCATGATGATGTCGGGATCCTGGCGCATAAGCGCACGCAGGCCCTCGGCGAACCCCAGATCGATGCCGCTTTGCACCTGCATCTGGTTGAAGGCCGGCTCGACCATCTCGATCGGATCCTCCACCGTGCACACATTGACCTCGTCGGTGGCCAGGCGCTTGAGGGTGGAGTACAGCGTGGTGGTCTTGCCGCTGCCCGTGGGGCCGGTGACCAGCACGATGCCATGCGGGCGCGAGGTGAGTTCCTCCCAGCGCGCGGCCTCCGCGGCGGGGAACCCCAGCGCGGAAAACTCGCGCAGCACCACGTCGCGGTCGAACACCCGCATGACCAGTTTCTCGCCGAAGGCCGTGGGCAGCGTGGACAGGCGCAGCTCCACCTCCTCGCCGTCGGGACGTCGGGTCTTGATGCGCCCGTCCTGCGGGCGCCGACGCTCGACCACGTCCATGCGACCGAGCAGCTTGATGCGGCTGGTCATGGCGTTCATCACCGACGGCGGCACCTGGTAGACCACATGCAGCAGGCCGTCGATGCGAAACCGGATCACTCCGAATTCGCGCCGCGGCTCCAGGTGCATGTCGGAGGCGCGCTGCTCGAAGGCGTACTGCCACAGCCAGTCCACCACCTGCACGATGCCGGCGTCGTTGGCGTCGATGGCGCGTCCGCTGCGCCCCATCTCGACCAGTTGCTCGAACTGGTTCGCGCCCGGGGCCGGGATCGCTCCGTTGCGCTGGGCCTCGCGCACCGAGCGCGCCAGGCTGAAGAACTCGGCCGTGTAGCGCGCGATGTCGGCCGGGTTGGCCACCACCAGCTGGACGGGGCGGCGCAGCATGCGCTCCACCTCCGGCAGCCAGCCGGTGTCGAAGGGTTCCGCGGTGGCGATGGTCGCGCCCTGCGCGTCGGCCGAGACCGGAAGGATGCGGTGGCGCTCGGCGTAGTGGCGCGAAAGCAGGTCGCCGATGCGCCCGCTGTCCACCTTCAGGGGATCGATGCGCAGCAGCGGCAGGCCGGCGCGCTCGGCCAGCCAGGCGCTGAGCGTATCCAGGTCGAGCAGCTTGCCGTCGGACTTGCGGGGCAGCGAGGCGGCCGCCACGCGCTGCAGGGCATGCAGGCGCGCGCTGCCGTGCGCGCAGCGGTCGAGCCCGCGGCGCAACGCGGCCTCGTCGATCCAGGCATCCTCGAACAAGGCTTGCAACACGGCCTGCCAGTCCAGCGCTCCTTGCAGGCGCGACGGGCCGGAGGCTCCGGCCGGCCGCGGCGCGGCCGGCGGATCCGCCTGGGGGGAGGCCTGCGGGTGGGCCGGCTGCTGGGCCTGCCGGGTGTCCGGGCTGGAACGTGAGGGCATGGGCCGAGTGTAGAACGAGCCGCCTACGCCAAGGGGCCCAGGCCGCAGGCCTCGAACACTTCGCGCCACGCCGCCAGCTTGCGCTCGAAACTCCAGGAGGCATTCGCCGGGCTGCTCGACGGCAGGCGCCAGACCCTGGGGGCCAGGGCGCGGGTGATGCGCAGGGAGCGCGCCGATTCCCCGCCGTTGTGCGCGATGCCCCGCAGCGCGGGCAGGCGCGCCACCAGCTC
>DAIDHU010000488.1 GCA_027451915.1 Thiomonas sp.
CAGGCCGGCCAGCCCCGCCGGCACGAAGCGCGCCACCATCATGGGCCACACCTGGTCGGCATGCTGCAGGTCCGGCAGCAGCGGAATGGCCAGGGCGCCGGGCAGGGTCATGAGGAACAGCGGCAGGAGCTTGAGCGCGCCGGCGATCAGGGCCCCGCGCGAGGCCGCACCCAGGTCGCGCGCGCCGAGTACCCGCTGCGCGATGTGCTGGTTCAGGGTCCAGTAGTAGAAGCAGGCGATGGGCAGGCCGGTGAACAGCCCCACCCAGGGCAGCCCGGGATCGTCCGCGGGGCGCACCAGGTGCAGATGCGCGGAGGGCACCTGCTGCAGCACGCGCGCCCAGGAGAAGTCGAACTTGCCGAACACGATCAGGGCCAGCACAGCCGAGCCCAGCAGAAGCACCACCGTCTGCATGAGATCGGTGTAGACCACCGCGCGCAGCCCACCTGCGGCGGTGTAGGCCGCGGTGAACAGCGCGATGGCCAGCGTGGCGTGCAGCAGCTGCAGGCCGGGCAGGAAGGTGCGCAGCACCAGCGCGCCGGCATACAGGCCCCCGGCGGTGTCCACCACCACGACCAGCACCAGGGTCATGCCCGAGAGGTACTTGCGCAGGCGCGGGTCGAAGCGACGTTCCATGAACTCCGGAATGGTGGCCACGCGCGAGCGGATGAGCACGGGAAGCACCAGGTAGGCGGAGACCACCAGCGTGACGCTGGCCATCCATTCATAGTTGGCCACCGCGATGCCGTGGCGAAAGGCCTCGCCCGGCAGGCCCAGCAGGGTATCCGAGGACATGTTGGACGAGAACAGCGAGAAGCCCACGGCCAGCGGGCCCAGGGAGCGGCCCGCGAGGAAGAGCTCCAGCGGCGTGGTCTTGCCGCGCGCCGTCCACAGCCCGATTCCGGCGGTCAGCACGAAGTACACGCCGATGGCGATGAAGTCCAGGGGTTGCAGGGTCATGGGTGCCGTGTTTCGAGGGCAGGGAAGTGGGCTATCGCGAGACAGGACACTAGCAGCGCTCTTCGCGTCGCGCTTCCGCGCTTCGCCTTGTCCACGATCGGGCCAGGGCATCGATTCGCTGCGAGCAAACGCCGGCCTAACTCCGCCATCACGCCGCAGTCCCAATAATCGAAACCACTGGCGGGAACCCAGCCCGGCATCGAGGAGGGAGCATGTACGCAAGGTGGAACCAGGCACGGGCGCGATGCCGGGCGGTCGTCAGGGGCCTGCGCGCCGCGGCGCTGATCGCCGGCGTGGCGATGATGCCGGCCTGCTCGGCCGCGCGCGCGCCCGCCGCTGCGGCGCGTGGCGTGCCCTTCGACATCCTCCTGCACGAATACGCCGCGGGCCTGGCGCAGGCCCAGCATCGCAAGCCCGACGCGAAGTTGCTCAGCCTGGCGCGCCAGGACCTGCGCCAGCGCGTGGTCCTGGCGCGCGCGGCCGAGGCCCAGGGCCTGCAGCGCTCGCCCAAAGTGCGCGCGCGCCTGGAGCTGGGCGATCAGGCCGTGCTCATTCAGTCCATGCTGTCCGCCTACCTGCACCGGCACCCCATCACCCAGGCCGACCTGCTCGCGCACTACAAGCGCTTCGTGCAGCTCTACGGTACCGAGGAGTTCGAGCTCGCGCAGATCACCGCGCCCACCGAGGCCGATGCCCGCCAGGTGATCCACAGCCTGCGCGCCGGCGTGAGCTTCGACGCCCTGGCGCGACAGGCCGCCGCGAGGGGGCAGGGGTGGAGGGCCGGGTCGCTGGGCTGGGTGCGTCCGGGCCAGATCGCTCCGGCCTTCGCCCCCGTCATCGCCACGCTGGGCGTCGGCGGCTACAACGCCGAGCCGGTGCACAACGCCTTCGGCTGGCATGTGTTGCAAGTACAGGGCGAGCGTCCCAGCCAGGCGCCCTCGTTCCAGACGGTGCGGGCGCGCCTGGACCGCCAGCTGCAACTGGTGCAAGCGCGACGCTACGAAGCTTCCATCCTGCGAAAGGCCGGCCTGCTGCCGGCGGCGCATGCGCGCTGAGGGTCCCGTGACGACGGTCGAGCTCGGCGCGCCCATCCTTCCCGCCCCCACGCGCAGCGGCCCCCGCACCGGGCTGCGGGTCGGCGTCACGCTGGGGCTGCACGACGTGCACGAAAGCCTGTGGACCAACGGCATCAAGCAGAACGCCATCTTTCTGTGCATGGCGTTGCAGGCGGCCGACAACGTGCAGTCGGCCTTCCTGGTCAACGTCACCGACCTGGCCCTCGACTCCGGACCCGGCTGGAACGCATCGCCGCAGCCGGTGTTCACCTTCGACGAGGTGCGCGATCGGCTCGACGTGCTCATCGAGCTCGGCGGCCAGATCGATGCCCAGCGCACGGAATACCTCAAGCGCCGCGGCACGCGCCTGGTCTCCTACTGCTGCGGCTCGGAATACGTCAGCGCGATGCAGGCGGTGCTGTTCGACCGGCCCCTGTGGGGGCGCAATCTGTTCATCAACCAGCGCTACGACGCGATCTGGATGATTCCCCAGGTAGCCGAAAACAGCCGCGGGTTTTTCGAGGTGCTGCGCCACCGCCGGGCCGAAGTGGTGCCTTTCGTCTGGGATCCGGTGCTGCTGGAACGCCGGTGCGAAGGCCTGCGGGCCGGTGGCCTGTACCGGCCGCGCCAGGGGCCGGCGCGCCTGAGTGTCATGGAGCCCAATATCGATGTGGTGAAGTTCTGCCTGTACCCGGTGCTCATCGCCGAGCAGGCCTACCGCAGCCGCCCCGATGCCCTGCGCTTCCTGCATGTGACCAACTCCGAGCACCTGGCCCGCGGCAACGAGGATTTCATCGCCATCATGAGCCACCTCGACCTGGTTCGCGACGGCAAGGCCTCCTTCGTCGGCCGCCACGACACCCCGGTGTTCCTGGCCGAGTGGACCGACGCGGTGATCTCCCACCAATGGGCCAACCCGCTGAACTACTTCTACCTGGAAGTGTGCTGGCAGGGCTATCCGCTGATCCACAACGCGACCTTGTGCCGCCACCTGGGCTATTACTACCCGGGCAACGATGTGCGCGAGGGCGCGCAGGTCCTGCTCGATGCGCTGGCTGGGCATGATCGCGAATGGGAGGCCTACCGCGCGCGCCAGCGCCGCGGCATCGAGCGCTACCTGCCCGGCAACCCCAGCGTGATCCGCAGCTATGCGGGCCTGCTCGACGAGCTGATGCTCTGCCCGCTGCGTTGAACCAGGCCCTGATTCCCCCACGCCATCCAGGCCCAGCGGAACTTTCCCGCGTCGCGGCGCTCTGATTCTTTGGTCAGAGCCCGGAGCTTGCGCGCAGCGGCTGCATCGGCGGCTGCCGCGCGAGGTGGGCACGCGGGGGGAGTGGCATGGAGTACGAGGAGACGCAGTGGTCGCGCACCGACGTGGCGCAGCGCTTCGCGCTGCGCGTGAGCGGGCCGGCGCTGCGGGTTCTGAGCCCTGCGGAGCTGGACGACACGGAGGTGTCGCTGAGCTGGCGGGTGATGGAGTTCGAGGGCAGCGAGGGGCTGGACGAGCTGTACGTGTACCGGGTGCGGCTCAAGCGCGCGCGGGGCTTCGACCCTGAGTGGAAGCGCTGGCAGCAGGATTCGGAGCGGGTGTGCGGGCAGTGGCTGACGGTGCACGTGGCGCTGCCCGGAGGGGGTCTGGAGCACCGTGCGGGGCCGCACACGTGGAGCTGGGAGCGTGGGTGGCGGCCGATCAGCGGCATCGTGGCCGACGTGGCGCACCTGGGCTGGGACGACAGCGACGACGAGTACGAGCTGGAGCTGCGCCCGTGGCTGTACGAGGCCACGCTGCGCGGGGGCTGCCGGATCTACCAGGACCTGGATGTTCGGCAGATCCTGGAGCAGGTGCTGGGCGGGTACCCGCATCGGGTGCAGTGGAGGCTGGAGACGCGCTACCCGAAGCGCGACTTCCAGGTGCAGTACCACGAGACGGACCTGGAGTTCTTCGAGCGCCTGGTGCAGGAGTGGGGCATTCACTACCACTTCGAGCACGAGGTGGGGGGCTGCGAGCTGGTGCTGGGGGACCATGTGTCGGCCTTTGCGCTGCCGAGGGCGAAGGCGTACGAGCGGCTGTGGTGCCTGGAGGGCAGCCTGGAGGGCACGGGCAGGCGCGAGGCACCGCGCTGGTCGAGCAACCCCGAGTGCATCGAGGCGCTGCGCTGGTGCGAGAAGCTGGTGCCCGGGCGCTGGGAGGGGGCGGACTACGACTACCAGCATCCGAGGTGGGTGAGCTCGGTGCTGGAGCGCGACGAGCTGCCGGTGGCGCACGGGGACCTCGGGGGCCGCCACTGGAGGGGGCACGCGGGGGTGGACGTGGCGCAGCCGGCGGCGGGGCACCAGGCGCCGCAACCGGGGCAGCAGAGCCTGCGCGAGCAGGCGCAGTGGCTGGCGCAGCGCAGGCTGCAGGCGCTGCGCGCGCCTTTCGAGCGGGCGCGCGGGCGCGGAGCGCTGCGGGGGATGCAGCCGGGAGCGCAGCTGTGCGTGCAGGGGCACTGGCTGGCGCCGTGCAACGATTGGTTCGTGGTGCTGGGCACGCGGCTGCGCATGGCGCCGCCCGAGGGCTGGGAGGCGCCGCCGTGGGCGAGGTGCGAGGCGCGGCAGGCGGGCGCCTGGGAGGTGAGCTGCGAGTTCGAGCTGCACCCCTCGCGCACGCCGCTGCGGCCGCAGCTGCGCCAGCCCAAGCCCTCGGTGGAGAGTTTCCAGACGGCCATCGTGATGGGGCCCACGCCCATTCCGGGGCGGCGGCCCGACGAGCCCTGCGTGGACGAGCTGGGGCGCATCCGGGTGCGCTTCGCGTGGGACCCGGACAAGCCGCAGGACGAGAGGGCGAGCTGCTGGGTGCGCATGTCGGCGCCGGCGGCGGCCGATCTGGCCGGCGAGGTGTGGGTGCCGCGCGCCGGGCAGGAGGTGGTGGTGAGTTTCCTGGAGGGCGACTGCGACACCCCGGTGGCCGTGGGCGCGCTGTACAGCCAGGCCAACCCTCCGCCGTGGGAGCTGCCGGCCAACGCGGCGCTCAGCGGGGTGCGCACGCGGGCGTGGAGCCGGGAGTACGGGGGCAACTGCCCGCTGGGGCTGAGCAACCAGCTGGTGTTCGACGACACCCCCGGGCAGCTGCAGGTGCAGCTGGCCAGCGAGCAGTCGCGCAGCCAGCTCAGCCTGGGGGTGCTCACCGAGCTGCTGGGGCACGAGGGCAGGGGCCACCCGGTGCGCGGGCGCAGCCGCGGCGAGGGCTTCGAGCTGCGCAGCGACGGCGAGGGGGTGGTGCGCGCCGGGCGGGGGCTGTTGCTGAGCACGCATGCGCGCCGGCGCGGGGCCGGGGCGATGCTGGGCATGCAGGAGCCGCTGCGCCTGCTGCGGCGCGCGCAGGGGGCGTGGCTGCGCGGCCTGCGGCAGCCGGGCTGGGAGCCGGGGCCCGCGGGCGAGGCGCAGGTGGGCGATGCGCAGGCGGGCGAGGCGCAGGTGGGCGAGGCGCACTGGCAGCGCGAGCGCGAGGCCTTCGCGCGCCAGCTGCGCGAGCACCTGGGCACCCTGCAGCGCTGGAACCAGCAGGCCCGGCAGGAGTTGCGCGATCTGCAGGAATCGCAGCGCCTGGGGCCCCAGGCCCCCGCGCAGGGCGAGCAGGAGCCGACGGACGACAAGGCGTCGCCGCCCGCCTCGCCGCTGCTGGCGGCCAGCGCCGGCTCGCTGCTGGGGCTCAGCGACCAGGGCATCCGCCTGGTGGCCCAGGGCAGCCTGAGCCTGAGCGCCGGGGGCGACGTGCAGCTCAGCGCGGCGCGCAGGCTGCTGCTCAGCGCCCGGCGGGGGCTGCAGCTGCTGGCGCGCCGCGCCGGGCTGTTCCTGGTGGCGCGGGCCGGGCTGGTGCAGCTGCAGGCCCACCAGGGCGACATCCACCTGGAGGGGCGCGAGGTGCTGGTGGAGTCGGCCGAGGACTGGGTGGAGATCGTGGGGGACAAGGAGCTGGTGGCCGAGTTCGGCAACACCCGCCTGCGCCTGAGCGACGAGGGCATCGAGATCGAGGCCCCGGCCGAGTTCATCGCGCAGGCCTCGAAGTTCGGCTTCGACGGCCCCACCACGCTGCGCCGCCTGCTGGGGCTGGGGGAGGAGGTGCCGGTGCGGCGCAGCGAGGTGCCCGAGCCCCCCGGGGCCGAGCCCGCCCCCGGCAAGCCGCGGCGCATCGTGCCGGTGGTGTTCCTGCCCGGGCTGATGGGCTCGAACCTGCGCCTGAGCCGGGCGCGCACCGAGCGCCTGCAGCGCAAGGACAACCGGGCCTGGCGCCCCGACGACCTGCTGTTCACCCTGAGCACCGTGCGCCGCGCGCGCCCCGACGAGCGCCAGCTCAATTTCGACCCCGCCGAGACCGAGCTGGAGCGCTACGCCGGCACGCAGCAGCCCGGGCGCTTCGACGCCCGCCCCGCCGACGATGCGCGCCACGACAACGTGCCCAGTCTGCCCGAGGTGGAACCCCTGCTGGTGCGCCGCCCGCGTCCGGGCCGGCGCGCGGCTTTCGAGCTGGCGTGGAGCCAGCCCCAGCGCGAGCTGGACGCCGGGCGCAAGGGTCGGCTGCGCGGCTGGAGTGAGGTGCACATGCAATCCTATGGCCAGGCGCTGCACACGCTGGAGGAGTACCTGAACACCATCCGGCCCGACCCCGACGATCCTCGGGAGCCGCCCCCGTCCAGCCCCCAGAAGCTCAGCAACGTCTGGCTGCCCTTCGCGAAGCGCAAGGGCAGCTACAGCCGCGAGGGCCTCCAGGACCTGGGCCCGGCGGGCGTGCCGCCCACCGCCTGGGGGCGCCTGTCCGCTCCCGCGTCGCCCCTGGGCGAGGAGGAACTGCTGGGCCTGGCAGACACGCTCTACCCGGTGCATGCCATGGGCTACAACTGGCTGCAGCCCAATGCGGACAGCGCCCGCGGCGTCGCCGCGCGCATCCGCGAGCTGCTGGCGCATTACCGCGAACTCGGGGCCGCGCAGGGTGTCCGCTGCGACCATGTGCTGGTGTACACCCACAGCATGGGCGGGCTGGTGGCGCGGGCGCTGGCGCACCCGGACATGGGCGGGCTGAAGCCCGAGGAGCTGGGGGGCGTGTGCTTCGGGGCCATGCCCACGCATGGCGCGGGCACCGCCTACAAGCGCATGCGCGCCGGCATGACCGGCGAGGGCGGGCTGGGGCTGGTGCGACGCATCCTGGGCTCCACAGCGCGCGAGATGGTGCCCGTGGTGGCCAACGCCAGCGGCCCGCTGGAGCTGTTCCCGGCCGGCGCCTACGGGGAGGACTGGCTGCGCGTGCGCTGGATCGACGCGCAGGGCCAGGAGCAGCTCCAGGTGCTGGATGTGCAGCGCGCCGTCAGCGATCCCACGTGCTGGTGGCGCGTGGTGCATCCCGATTGGGTGAACCCGGCGGACCAGGATCCC
>DAIDHU010000489.1 GCA_027451915.1 Thiomonas sp.
AGCTGTGCCAGGTGGTGCGCGAGCTCCACCGCGGACTCGTAGTCGTAGCGGGTCTCGTGCTGCACGCGGTACAGCACGCCAGCATCATTCCCGGCCGAATCGACGGACGACATGGGCGCCTGCTCTCTCAGTACACGCCCAGCGAGCGGTCGGTGGCCATCGCGTGCGCGAAATAGCGCCGGCTGATCTCGTCGGCGAGTCGCCAGCCGCCCTCGACCGCGTGGGCCAGGGTTCGCTCCAGCGAGGCGTGGCGCTGATCCGCGCCGCAGCTGCACAGCTCGGGCAGCTGCCACACCTCGGGGTCGGGCGCCAGGGCCCGCAGCTCGTCGAGCTCGGATCGCTGGCCGGGTAGCTTGGCCAGGCGCGCGCGCAGGGTCTGCGTGACCCAGCCCAGGCTGCGCGGGTTCTCGCGGTCCAGCATCAGCAGGTCGAGCAGCGGCGGGATATCCAGGCGCTTCTGGTACAGCGCGCGGTAGGTGATGGTGCTGTCGAACAGCTCGAGCAACTGGTTGAAGGCGTCCTCGGCGTACACGGCACCGGTTTCGAAGGCCGTGCCCAGCGATTGCCCGAGCAGGCCCAGGCGCTCGATGTGGCGGCCGATGCTCAGCAGGCGCCAGCCGTCGTCGCGGGTCATGCGGTCGGTCTGCGCGCCGGTGATCGCGCCGAGCAGCTGGGCCAGCTGTTCCAGGCCGCGCAACGCGTCGGCCGCCGTCGCTTGTCCGCCGCGCGGGGTCAGGCGCAGCGCGGTGGCAGCGGCGATCCACTGGCGGTGGTCGCTGCCCAGGCGTTCGCGCACCTGGGAGGCGGCGCGCCCCAGGGACTGCAGGCTGAAGGGCAGGCCGAAGCAGGGCTCGCCGCCGCCGAGGCCGGCGACGATGGCACGCCCGAATCGCGCCGGGTCTTGCGCCAGCGGCTCGGCGGCCTCGGGCACCAGACCGCTGGCTCGGCACCAGCGGTCCAGCATGTCGCCGCGTCCGCCCTCCAGGTCGTCGTCGTCGATGATGGCCCGCAGCGCCAGCCGCGCCAACTGCGTGGCATGCTCGGCACGCTCGCAGTAGCGCCCCAGCCAGAACAGGTTCTCGGCGGCGCGACTGGTGACCACGCGGTGGCGTTCTGCCAGGTCCTGCGCACGGATCGGCGCCGGCAGCAGGCTGGAGCGGTCGACCGCGTCGCGGGTGATCACCCAGGCGTCTTGGCTGCCGCCACCGGCCTGCATGGACACGGTGTTGCCCCCCGGCGAGGCCGTGCGCACCAGTCCGCCGGGAAGCACCCGCCAGCCGCCGGCGCCGTCGGACAGCGCATACACCCGCAGCATGGCCGCGCGCGCGTGCATGCGCCCTTCGCTCCACACCGGCACCTGGGGCAGCGGCAGGTACTGCTGCAGGGTGATCTGCTCGGGCTTGCGCTGCGCCCGCGCGCGCCAGACCTCGAGCTCGGCCGGGCCGAGCCCGGCCATCACGGTGGCCTCGAAGTCACACTGCGCGTGCACCGGCTTGACCACCCACTCGGTCAGGCGCTGCAGCGGGGCCTTGCACACGCCCTGCTCGCCGCACCACCAGGTCGGCAGCGAGGGCAGTTGCAGGGGCTGGCCGAGCAGGGACTCGCACAACTTGGGCATGAAGCCCTGCAGCGCCGGGGACTCGAGGAAGCCGGCTCCCAGCGCGTTTGCCAGCAGCACCTTGCCGGCTCGCACGGCCTGCAGCAGCCCGGGCACGCCGAGCATCGAGTCCGGGCGCAGCTCCAGCGGGTCGCAGAAGCTGTCGTCGAGCCGACGCAGCATCGCATGCACCGGCTCCAGGACGCGCACGGTCTTCAGGAACAGTCGGTCCTCGCGCACCGTCAGGTCGCTGCCCTCGGCCAGGGTGATGCCCAGGTAGCGAGCGAGGTAGACCTGCTCGAAATAGGTCTCGCTGTAGGGCCCGGGGGTGAGCAGCACGATTCGAGCATCGCCGTCGCCGCCACGCGGCGCCAGGCGCTGCACGGTGTCCATCAGCAGGCGGTAGCTGGCGGCCAGGCGCTGCACCCGCAGCGCCGCGAAGGCCTGCGGGAACAGCCTGGAGATGAGAAGGCGGTTCTGCAGCAGGTAGCCCAGCCCCGACGGGGCCTGCACCCGCTGGTTGACCACGCGCCACTCCCCGTCGGGCCCGCGGGCGAGGTCGAAGGCGGCGATGTGCAGCCACACCGAGCCGGCGGGGCGGTGGCCCTGCACGGCGCGCAGGTAGCCGGGGTGGCCCTGCACCAGCGCCGCCGGAAGCAGGCCCTGGCGCAGCACCCGCTGCTGGCCGCTGTACACGTCGTCGAGCACCGCGTTGAGCAGCGCGGCGCGCTGCGCGGCGCCGGCTGCGATGCGCGCCCAGGCGGGGGGGTCGATGATCAGCGGGAACAGATCCAGCGACCAGCTGCGGCTGGCCTGGTCGGAGTCCGCGTGCACGTTGTAGGTGACGCCGTCTTCCAGGATCTGCTGCTGCAGGCTGCCCTGGCGGCGCTCCAGCCCGGCGAAGCCCTCGCTGCCCAGCAGCTCGAAAAAGCGCTGCCAGCTGGGGGTCAGGTCGCCGCCGCGCTGGCCGTCGGAGACGCGGCCGCGCAATTCGTCCCAATGCCCGGCGCGCGCCGCCGCGGCAAGCTCGCGCGCCAGTGCTCCGGGTGCTTCACCCGACAACGAGGAGAACAGGCCGCCCATGCCGCGATTGTGACACGCCGTGTCAGGGCCGTCGCAGGTCCAGGGTCATCGGGAACTCCATCCCGGGCCGGGCCGGCGCCACGCGCATCGGCCCCGGCGTGTGCCCGATGCGGAAAAACCGCGCCAGGCGCCGGCTTTCGGCCTCGTAGGCGTTGACAGGCAGGGTTTCGTAGTTGCGCCCGCCGGGGTGCGCCACGTGGTACTGGCAGCCGCCCAGCGAGCGCTCCATCCAGTTGTCCACGACGTCCACGGTCAGCGGCGCATGCACGCCGATGCTCGGATGCAAGGCCGATGGGGACCTCCACGCGCGATAGCGCACGCCGCAGACGAACTCGCCGGCGCGCCCGGTGGGATGCAGGGGCAGCGCGTGGCCGTTGACGGTCACCGCGTGGCGGCTGTCGACCAGGCCGCGGGCCTTGATCTCGATGCGTTCGAGCGAGGAGTCGACGTAGCGCACCGTACCGCCCACCGCCCCTTCTTCGCCCATGACGTGCCAGGGCTCCAGCGCCAGGCGCAGCTCGAGCTCGACGCCCGCCACCGCAAGCTGGCCGAGCGCCGGGAAGCGGAACTCGAAATGCGGCGCGAACCACGCGGCGTCGAAGCCGAAGCCGGCATCGGCGAGTTCGCGCAGCACGTCGTCGAAATCCATGGCCACGAAGCTGGGCAGCAGGAAGCGGTCGTGCAGCGCGGTGCCCCAGCGCTGGAGGGGCGCCTCGTAGGGGCGGGCCCAGAAACGCGCCACCAGGGCGCGCAGCAGCAATTGCTGCACCACGCTCATGCGCGCGTGCGGGGGCATCTCGAAGGCGCGCAGCTCGAGCAGCCCCAGGCGCCCGGTGGCGCTGTCCGGGTTGTACAGCTTGTCGATGCAGAACTCGGCGCGGTGGGTGTTGCCCGTGACGTCGATCAGGATGTTGCGAAGCGTGCGGTCGACCAGCCACGGCGGCGCCCGCTCGCCGAGGCGCTCGCGCGTGGCGCGCAGCTCGCCCAGCGCGATCTCCAGCTCGCGCACCTGGTCGTTGCGCGCCTCGTCGATGCGCGGGGCCTGGCTGCTCGGGCCGATGAACAGGCCGCTGAACAGGTAGCTCAGCGAAGGATGGTTGTGCCAGTATGCGAGCAGGCTGGCCAGCAGGTCCGGGCGTCGCAGGAAGGGGCTGTCCTGCGGCGTGGCGCCCCCCAGCACCACGTGGTTGCCGCCGCCGGTTCCGGTGTGGCGTCCGTCCAGCATGAACTTCTCGGCCCCCAGGTGGGTCTCGAACGCGGCCAGGTAGAGGAACTCGGTCTGCTCCACCAGTTGCTTCCAGTCGTGGGCCGGATGGATGTTGACCTCGATCACCCCGGGGTCGGGGGTGACCTGCAGGATTTCCAGGCGGGGATCGCGCGGCGGCGGGTAGCCCTCGAGCACCAGCTTGACGCGCAGGCGCCGGGCCGTGGCCTCCACCGCGGCGAGCAGTTCCAGGTAGTCGTCCAGTTCCGCCAGCGGGGGCAGGAATACGTAGAGGATTCCCGCGCGCGCCTCCACGCACAGCGCGGTGCGCAGGGTCGACGCCGCCGACTCTCCGCGCGCGGGCGGGCCGGCGATGGCGCCCCCTCGCGGTGCGCCTCCCCCGGCGTTCGGCACCACGCTGGTGCCGTCGTCCCCATCCCGGTGCCTCGGCGCCGGCTGCGCGTACTGCGCGCGCAGGCGCGCCGCCTCGGCCAGCGGCGCGCGCGGCGCGAAGGGGTCGGGCGCGAGATCCAGTTGCCGCTCGGTCGGCGTGGCCCACGGCAGGCTGTCCAGCGGCAGGCGCCAGCCCATCGCCGAATCACCCGGAACCAGGTACATGCGCCCGTCGCGGAACAGCCACGGCCCGGATACCCAGCGCCGCCCGCGCAAGCCGGGGCCGGCCGCCTCGCACCGCAGCGGCAGCGCGTAGCCCACCGCACTGCGCAGGCCGTTCCCGAACACGCGCCGCA
>DAIDHU010000490.1 GCA_027451915.1 Thiomonas sp.
ATGCCCATCTTGGACATGACCTTGAGCAGGCCCTTGCCGACGGCCTTGATGTAGTTCTTGACCGCCTTGTCGGCACCCAGCTCGGGCGGCAGCTCGCGCGCCAGGTCGACGATGGTGTCGAGCGCCAGGTACGGGTGCACGGCCTCGGCGCCGTAGCCGGCGAGCACCGCCATGTGGTGGGTCTCGCGGGCGCTGCCGGTTTCCACCACCAGGCCGGTCTGGGTGCGCAGGCCGAGCTGGATCAGGTGCTGGTGCACCGCGCTGGTGGCCAGCAGCGCCGGGATCGCCACGCGCTCGGCGCTCAGGCGCCGGTCGGTGACGATGAGGATGTTGTGGCCGCTGCGCAGCGCGTCGACCGCCTCGGCGCAGATCGAGGCCAGGCGGGCCTCGATGCCCTCGTGGCCCCAGGCCACGGGATAGCAGATGTCGATCTCGTAGCTGCGGAACTTGCCGCCGGTGTGCGCGGCGATGTTGCGCAGCTTGGCCATGTCCTCGAAGTCGAGCACGGGCTGGCTCACTTCCAGGCGCATGGGCGGGTTGACCTGGTTGATGTCGAGCAGGTTCGGGCGCGGGCCGATGAACGACACCAGGGACATGACCATGTTCTCGCGGATCGAATCGATCGGCGGGTTGGTCACCTGGGCGAACAGTTGCTTGAAGTAGTTGTACAGGGTCTTCGGGCGGTCCGACAGCACGGCCAGCGCGGCGTCGTTGCCCATCGAGCCCACCGCCTCGTCGGCGTTGGCGGCCATCGGCGCGAGCAGGAACTTCAAATCCTCCTGGGTGTAGCCGAAGGCCTGCTGGCGATCCAGCAGCGCGAGCTCGCCGGCGGGCTCGTCGCCGCAGTGCTCGACGTCGTCGATGCGGATGCGCAGGTTCTCGATCCACTGGCGGTAGGGGCGCGCCGCGGAGAGCTGATCCTTGATCTCCTTGTCGTCGACGATGCGCCCGGCCTCCATGTCGATGAGGAACATCTTGCCCGGCTGCAGGCGCCACTTCTTGACGATCTGGCTTTCCGGCACCGGCAGCACGCCGGCTTCCGAAGCCATGATCACCAGGTCCTCCGAGGTCACCACGTAGCGTGCCGGGCGCAGGCCGTTGCGGTCCAGCGTGGCGCCGATCTGGCGCCCGTCGGTGAAGGCGATGGCCGCGGGGCCGTCCCACGGCTCCATCATCGCGGCGTGGTACTCGTAGAAGGCGCGCCGGCGCTCGTCCATCAGCGCGTGCTGCTCCCAGGCCTCGGGGATCATCATCATCATGGCGTGCGACAACGGGTAGCCCGCCATCACCAGCAGCTCCAGGCAGTTGTCGAAGCTGGCGGTGTCACTCTGGCCGGCGTAGATCAGCGGCCACAGCTTGCGCAGGTCCTCGCCCAGCACCGGAGAGCTCACCGCGCCCTCGCGCGCGCGCATCCAGTTGTAGTTGCCCTTGACGGTGTTGATCTCGCCGTTGTGCGCCACCATGCGATAGGGATGCGCCAGCGGCCACTCGGGGAAGGTGTTGGTGGAAAAGCGCTGATGCACCAGTGCCAGCGCCGAGACCACGCGCGGATCCTGCAGGTCGCGGAAATACTCGCCGACCTGGTCGGCCAGCAGCAGGCCCTTGTAGACCACGGTGCGCGCGGACATCGAGGGCACGAAATACTCGCGGCCGTGGCGCAGGTTCAGGCGCTGGATGGCGTGGCTGGCGACGCGGCGGATCACGAACAGCTTGCGCTCCAGCGCGTCGGTGACCATGACGTCGGGGCCGCGGCCGATGAAAATCTGGCGGATCACCGGCTCCTTCGCGCGCACCGTGGGCGACATGGGCATGTCGCGGTCCACCGGCACGTCGCGCCAGCCCAGCACCTGCTGACCCTCGGCGCGCACGGCGCGCTCGATCTCCTGCTCGCAGGCCAGGCGCGACGCCGATTCGCGCGGCAGGAAGATCATGCCCACGCCGTACTCGCCCGGAGGCGGCAGTTCCACCCCCTGCGCGGCCATTTCGGCCCGGTAGTAGGCGTCGGGAATCTGCAGCAGGATGCCAGCTCCGTCGCCCATGAGCTTGTCGGCGCCCACCGCGCCGCGGTGGTCCAGGTTTTTCAGGATCAGCAGGCCGTTGCGCACGATATCGTGCGACTTGTGGCCCTTGATGTGCGCCACGAAACCGACGCCGCAGGCATCGTGCTCCTGCGTCGGGCTGTACAGGCCATGCCGGGCCAGGTCCTGGATCTCGCTTTGCTCGGGCTGCTGCTGCATGGTCTGCTCCACGACGAAAGGCACAAAAACCTCGCAAAAACTGCGATTGGAGCAGGGACTCTACTGCAATGCCGCAAAGGGGGCAAGAAATGTTGCCACAATCCGTCCCTTTTTCTCGGCGCAGCGCGATGCGCTTGCGCGTAATTAGGGACAGATCAGGCCCCGGGCGCGGCGACCCGCGGCCTGCCGCGCGCACGTGGCCCCAGGCTGCGGCCGAGCTGCTCCCCGGCCCAGGCCAGGTAGGCTTCATCACCCAGGGCCCCCGCGGCGCGCAGCGCGCGCTCGATGGTCTCGCGATGCTGCCTTGCAACATCGGTACTCAGCAAGGCCGCGTAGGCCGCTTCGCGTGCATAGGGGGTATTGCCCAGATCCCAGTAGGGAGGGACCTCCCGCAGCCAGGCGCTGGGCCGGCGCCCGGTATGGTGGGCCAGGCTGCTCCACGGCCAGGCGGCGGCCTCGGCGCAGGCCCCCTCGGCCTGCGGCGTCAGGTCCACCGCGCACAGGGCGGGCAGCAGCCAGGTCTGCTGCTGCAGCAGCGCGCTGCGGTAGCGCCCTTGCCAGATGCCAGCGCCCTCGCCGCGCCGGCGGCTGGCGCAGCGGGCCAGGGTCTGCATGAGCCCGGAAAGGCCGGCGCAATCGGCCGGAGTGAGCACCAGCCACACGGCCCGCGGCAGCAGCGCGTAGCCATGCACCTGCACCCCCGAGCGCTGAGCGGTGTGCGCAAGACGCCTCAGGTAGTCCTCGTAGTCGCCTGCCTCGCGGAACACATCGGCGCTCGCGCGTTGCAGCACCAGGTGCGCCTGGCCGGGCAGGCAAAGTCGTGCTTGACGGGCCATGGCCCGCATTGTGCGCCAGCAGGCGCGCGATGCGTGCTGCTGGGCGCGCGAGGCGCCGGCTTATCCGGTCGACGCCATGGCTGCGTGCCGGCCCGGGCCTGCGCCCCGCGCCTGTGGATCCTTGCCTTGCAGGCGCAGGCGCCACTGCAGCGCCGCCTGCGCGATGGCCTGTCCGCGGCGCACCGCCGCGGCCGGATCCTCGGCGCTCACGATCGCGCCGACCACGGCGAAGCCGTCCAGGCCGCAGTCCAGCGCGGCGGCGGCACGCTCCAGGCTGATGCCCCCGATCCCCACCAGGGGATACAGGGGCTTGCAGCGCGCGGCCAGCGCGCGCAACCGCTCCAGGCCCAGCGGGGCATGGGGCGTGGCCTTGCCCGTTGTCGGCCACACGGGGCCCAGCGCCAGGTAGCTGGGGCGCAGTGCATGCGCCCGCGCCAGTTCCGCGGGATTGTGGGTGCTCACCCCCAGGCGCAGCCCGGCCTTGCGGATCGAGTCGATGTCCTGCGCCCGCAGTTCCATCAGGTCTTCCTGGCCCAGGTGCACGCCCCAGGCGCCGGCGTCCAGGGCCTCGCGCCAATGGTCGTTGATGAACAACTGGGCGCCACGCGCCCGCGCCGCGTCGGCGGCTGCGCGCACCTGCGCGCGCAGTTGCGCGCCCGCCAGATCCTTGGCGCGCAGCTGCACCGTGTCCACTCCGAGTTCCAGCAGGCGCAGCACCCAGTCGGCATCGGGCACCACCGGGTACAGACCCGGCGCACGCAGCAAGGGCGCGAAAGCACCGGCCTCGGTGGGCACCCCGGAATGCAGCGCGGGAAAGTCGCCGCTGTCGGGCAGGGCCGCGGCGTGGGCCATGGCGCGCCCCGCGGGCGAAACCCAGGCCCGCGCGATGGCGGCGTGGGTGCGCCATTGCGCCTCCACCGCGGCCTGTTCCAGGTCCGCTCCCTGCGCCAGCATGCCCGCCAGCGCGGACCCGTACACGCAGCCGGTGCCGTGCACGCGCCCGCCCGGGCCGTCCGGCAGGCGCGGCACGGACAGGGCATGCAAGGCCCGCGGCGTGCACAGCCAGTCCACGCTGTTCGCCCCCCGGGCATGCCCCCCCTTGAGCACGACCGCGCGGGTGCGCCCCCCCTGCAGCCATTGCTCGCGCAGCGCGCGCACCCAGGCCTGCGGCGGGGCGCCCTCGCCTTCCCAGGGCTCCAGCCCCAGGAGCTGCGCGGCCTCCACCCGGTTGGGCGTGATCACGGTGCTGGCGCGCGAAAGCCGGCGCAAGGTCCGTGGCTCGGCCCGCAGCAGCGCAAGCCCGCCCGCCGAGGCCCCGAGCACCGTGTCCCACACCACCGGCACGTCGAGACTCTCGCAAAAGGCCGCCACCTCGGCGGCTACCCGCGCCCCGCCCAGCATGCCCAGCTTGACGGCCGCCGGGCGCAGCTCGCGCCGCGCGGCCGCGAGCGCGCCGCGCAACACCGGCAGCGGAGTCGCCCGCAACTCGCGCACGCCCTGGGCGTCCTGCACCGTCAGCGCCGTGCACACGCTGGAGCCATGCAGGCCCATGGCCTGCCACACCGCCAGGTCGGTGCCGATGCCGGCGCCGCCGCTGGGGTCGTGCCCCGCGATGCTCAGCAAGGTGGGCTGGGCCGTCAAGACGGTTCCCCGGCCCGGGCCCCGCTCGCGCGCTGCGCCTCGTGCCAGAAGGGCACGCCCACCGTGGGGGTCGAAGCCTGCGCCGTGTCGCGCTCGGGCATGATGCCGGCAAGGAATCCGTCACGTCCGGCGCGCACCGCGGCGCCGAAGGCGGCGGCCATGCGCACCGGATCGGCGGCCTCGGCCACCGCGGTGTTGAGCAACACCGCATCGAAGCCGATTTCCATCACCTGCGCCGCGTGCGAGGGCCGGCCCAGGCCGGCGTCGCAAACCAGCACGGCATCGGGCAGGCGCTCGCGCAGCGTGCGCAGCGCCTGCAGGTTCTGCGGCCCGCGCCCGGAGCCGATGGGAGCGGCCCAGGGCATCACCGCGGCCACGCCGGCGTCGAGCAGGCGGCGCGCCAGGACCAGGTCGTCCGTGGTGTAGGCGAACACGGAAAAGCCCTCGGCGGCGAGCACGGCAGCGGCCTCCAGCGTGCCGAAGGGGTCGGGCTGCAGGGTGTAGTCGTCGCCGATCACTTCCAGCTTGATCCAGCGGGTGCCGAACAGCTCGCGCGCCATGCGCGCCAGGTTCACGGCCTGCTGCGCGCCGTGGCAGCCCGCGGTGTTGGGCAGCAAATGCCCGCCCAGCGCGCGGATGCGCTGCCAGAAGGCCTGACCGCCGCCGCTCTCGGGCTGCAGTCGCCGCAGCCCCACGGTGAACACCTG
>DAIDHU010000491.1 GCA_027451915.1 Thiomonas sp.
GCTCGCCGTGATCCTGTTCGCCGGCGGGCGCCTGCTGCGCCCCTGGCTGCGCCTGGTGGTGCGTCGGCGCTCCGACGAGCTGTTCATGCTCAACATGCTGCTCATCACCCTGGGCCTGGCCTGGCTGACCGAGCTGGCCGGCCTGTCGCTGACCCTGGGCGCCTTCCTGGCCGGCATGCTGATCGCCGAAACCGAGTTCCGCCACCAGGTGGAGGCCGACATCCGCCCCTTCCGCGACGTGCTGCTGGGCCTGTTCTTCATCACCATCGGCATGATGCTGGACTGGCGCTACGTGCTGCACAGCTGGTGGCTGGTGCTGGCCCTGGCCCTGGGCGTGCTGGTGCTCAAGGTGCTGCTGGTGGCCGGCATCGAGATGCTGCGCTCCACGCCGCCTGGCGTGGCCCTGCGCACGGCCCTTTGGCTGGGGCCGGCCGGCGAGTTCGGCATCGTGCTGCTCAACCTGGCAGCCGCCTACCGCCTGCTGCCACCGGAGCTGCTCAGCCCCCTGCTGGCCGCGCTGGTGCTGTCCATGCTGGCCGCGCCCTTCCTGGCCCAGCATATCGACGCCCTGGTGCTCAAGCTGGTGGCCAGCGAGTGGATGCGCGCCTCGCTGCAGCTCACCGACATCGCGCGCAAGACCATCCGCACCCAGAACCACGTGCTGATCTGCGGCTTCGGGCGCAGCGGGCAGAACCTGGCACGCCTGCTGCAGGACGAAGGCGTGCTCTACGTGGCGCTGGACCTCGACCCCGAGCGCGTGGCGCGCAGCGCCGCCGGGGGACGCAACGTGGTCTACGGCGACGCCACGCGCCTGCACAGCCTGCAGGCGGCCGGGCTGGCCCGCGCCAGCTGCGTGGTGATCAGCTATGTGGACAAGCGCTCGGCCTTGCGCGTGCTGGACCTCGTGCACCGGCATGCCCCGCGCGTGCCGGTGCTGGTGCGCACCCACGACGACGCCAGCCTGGACGAGCTGCGCGCCGCCGGCGCCGCCGAGGTGGTGCCCGAGGTGCTGGAAGGCTCGCTGATGCTGGCCTCGCAGACCCTGGCGGTGGTGGGAATTCCTCTGCCTCGGGTGGTGGCGAGGCTGCGCGACGCGCGTGCCGAGCGCTACGGCCTGCTGCGGGATTTTTTCCACGGATTCGACGATCCGGCCGGCAGCCTGGAGCAGGCCGAGCAGCCGCGCCTGCGCACGGTCACGCTGCCGGCAGGCGCGCGCGCCGTGGGGCAGGTGCTGCAGCAGCTCGAGCTGCACGGCGCACTGGCCCTGCAGGTACGCCGCGCCGACGGCCGCGTGCTCCAGCCCGACGGCCAGCTGGTGCTGGGCGAGGGCGACGCCGTGGTGCTGTCGGGCTCGCAGGCCCAGCTGGCTCTGGCGGAGGATGTGCTGCTGGGCGGGGGCTGAGAAGGTGTAAACTGTACATATATACAGCTTTTGGCTCGTGATCGACCATGCGGCGCTCCATTCCGATCCTGCCCTCCAGCGGTCTGCCCGATGCGCCGGCACGGGCCGCCAAGGGACGAGGCACCCTGGTCGCGATCGCTCAC
>DAIDHU010000492.1 GCA_027451915.1 Thiomonas sp.
ATCTACCCCCGCTGGCGTCATCGCTACGCCCCGGGCGTGTGGAAGAACGTGGAGCACGTGTTCAGCCTGGAGGTGCCCGAGGGCACCCCGGTGCGCCTGGCCGAGCGCGAGCATCGCGCCTGGCAATGGCTGCCCTGGCGCGAAGCCGCGGCGATGTGCTTTTCAGCCTCGAACGCGCAGGCCATCGAACAATTGCCACGCCGTCTGCGGCGGGAGCCGGCCTGATGCACACGCGCACTCCCGCACGCGAATGGCCGCATGCGCTGCGCGTGGCCTCCTACAACATCCACAAGGGCGTGCTGGGCATGGGGCCGGCCAAGCGCCTGCGCATCCACGCGCTGCAGGAGGGACTGCGCAGCCTGGACGCGGATCTCGTGCTGCTGCAGGAGGTGCAGTTCGAACACAGGCGCCATGCGCTGCGCCTGGCCGGCTGGCCCGAGCAGCCGCAGCATGAACTGCTGGGCCAGGGCCTGGGCATGTTCGCCGCCTATCACACGAACGCGCGCACCCGGCATGGAGAGCATGGCAACGCGCTGCTGTCGCGTTTCCCGATCCTGGGCGTGTCGCACGAGGACGTGTCGGACCACCGCTTCGAACAACGCGGCCTGTTGCACGTGCGCCTGGCCCTGCCGCAGGGCGGCGCGGGGGGGGCGCTGCCGCAGGTGGTGCATTGCGTGGTGGTGCATTTCGGCCTGTTCCGCGGGGGGCGCAAGCGCCAGATCGAGCGTCTGGCCGAATACCTCGCGCTCCATGTGCCGGCGCAGGAGCCGGTGATCGTGGGGGGCGATTTCAATGACTGGCGCGGCGAACTCGGCGCCGAACTCGCCGCCTCCGGGCTGCTCGACGTGTCGGCCCGCGCATCGGCCAGCGTCGATGCGCGCCGCCCGCGCTGGCACCATCGCACGCGCACCTTTCCCGCTTGGCTGCCCCTCATGCCGCTGGACCGCATCTACGTGCGCGGCTTCGCCGCCCACGGCCTGGGCCTGGGCTGGGGCGCCGACTGGGCGCGGCTTTCCGATCATGCGCCGCTGCTGGTCGACCTGACCGCGCTGCCGCAGGACGCGCCTCGCGTGCTGGGCAGGGGTGCTGCGCTGCGCGCCGCCCATGGCTAGCAGCAGCACGCGGCGCAGACGGCTGCGCGCGTGGTGGCGGCGCAATCTGCGCGCGTTGCGCGAAGGCAGCGGCGACGAGGGCGCGCCGCTGCGCACCCCCTGGCGCGACGGCAATTGCATCGAACTGCTGCCCCTGGGGCAAAGCCTGTTCCCGGCGCTGCGCCAGGCTTGGAGCGAGGCGCGCAGCAGCATCTGGGTGGAGACCTACATCTTCCACGATGACGCGACCGCTCTGGAGCTGGCCGAGGCGCTGATCGCGGCGGCGCGTCGCGGGGTGCAGGTGCGGGTGCTGGTCGACGGGCTGGGATCGAATCGCTCCATTCCCACGCTGCGCCAGCGCTTCGAGGCCGCGGGCGTGGAATTCATGGTGTACCGGCCATGGCGGCGCTGGATCGACCTGTTGCAGCGCGGCCACTGGAGGCGCCTGCATCGCAAGATGTGCGTGGTCGACGCGCGCGTGGCCTTCGTCGGCGGCATCAACCTGATCGACGACCGCTACGACATCCATCACGGCTGGAGCGAGCAGCCGCGCCTGGACTACGCGGTGCGCGTGCAAGGGCCGGTGGTGGCCCAGGTGCTGCGCAGCATGCGCCGGCTGTGGCTGCGCACGGTGGCCACGGGCAGCGTGCAGCGCGGCCTGCGTCGAGCGCCCGGCCCGCGGCTGCTGGGTTCGCAGGAGCAGCGCCGCCGCTACCTGGAGGAGCTGCGGGCCGCCGGCGTGCTTCCGGGCCTGCGCGGCCGGCGCGCCGCGCGGGTGGCGGCCGCGGTGCCGCCCGCGCAGCGTTCCTGCGCCGGGGGTGCCGCGTCCCAGCGTGCCGCGCTGGTGCTGCGCGACAACCTGCTGCGCCGCCGCTCCATCGAGCATTGCTACATCCAGGCCATCGACGAGGCCCGGGAATCCGTGCTGCTCGTGAGTCCGTATTTCTACCCGGGGCATGCTTTTCGGGAAAGCCTGAAGGCGGCCGCGCTGCGCGGCGTGCGGGTCAGCCTGCTGCTGCAGGGGCGCGTGGACTACCGGGCCGCGGCCTGGGCCGCGCAGGCCTTGTACCGCGAGCTGATCGACGCCGGCGTGCGCATCCACGAATACCAGCGGGCCTACCTGCACGGCAAGGTGGCCGTGATCGACGGGACCTGGGCCACGGTGGGGAGTTCCAACATCGATCCGCTGTCGCTGCTGGTCAACCGCGAGGCCAACGTGGTGGTGCGCGACGCGGGATTCGCCGCCGCGCTGGCGCGTCACGTCCACGAGCAATTGCACTGGTCCCTGCCCATCGACCAGGCCCGCCTGCGCCAGCGCGTGGCGTGGTGGACCCGTCCCCTGGTCGGGGTCGCCGCGCGCCTGCTCATCGCCCTGGCCGGAGGGACCGGGCGGTATTGAGCGCTCCCGGGGCCAGGTTCGCTTATTTCTGGAGGTAATAAGCGAATGCGAAAAGTGTCCTTCGTTCTGGCGCGTGCGCGCATCAGAATGACGCGATGAACCCTTGGGCCTCTTCCCGTCGCGCGTCTTCCTCTCGCGCGTCTTCCCCTCGCGCGTCTTCCCCTCGCGCTTCCCGCTCTGGCTTCTGGCGCCTGCTGGCGACGGCGGTCGCGATGGCCTCCTGGGCGCTGAGCCAGCCCTCGGGCGCGGCCCCCGCGGGGCGCGGCGTCCAGGCGGGCGTGTCCGCGCACGCGGGGGCGCAGGCGCCGGGCCCGCTGGTGCAGCCGGCGCAGTTGCAGGCCCTGCTGCAGCGCGGCGCCGCGCTGCGCATCGTCGATCTGCGCGAACCCGACGACTATGCCGCCGGCCATCTTCCCGGCGCGGTGGACGCCCCGTACGCCCGCTGGCGTTCGGGCGCCGACAATCCCGGCAAGCTCCTGCCCCTGGACAGCTTCGTGCACCTGGTGCGCAGCCTCGGCCTGCGCGACACGGACCAGGTGGTGCTGGTGTCCGCCGGGGGCGATCCCAGCGATTTCGGCGCCCCGGCACGGGTGTACTGGACCCTGAAATGGCTGGGCATGCGCCACCTGTCGATTCTCAACGGCGGCATGCAGTCCTGGAAGGACGCCGGCCTGGGCGGGCTGCAGACCGCGACGCCGCGGGTTCAGCCCTCGGATTTCGTGGCGCATCCGGATGACGCGCTGCTGGCCACGCGCGCCCAGGTGCTGCGGGCCGCGCGCGCGCCCGAGGCCTCTCGGGTGCTGCTGGACGCACGCCCCGTCGCCTTCTGGGAAGGCAAGGCCAAGGCCCCGGCGGCGCTGGCGCCGGGTACCATCCCCGGTTCGGTGGACTTCGACAACCTGCGCTGGTTTGCGCAAGGCGGCGGCGCGCTCGCGTCGCCCGCGGTGCTGCGGGCCATCGCCAGCGGCCTGCCAGCGCAGGAGCAACAGGCCCGGCAGACCATCTCCTTTTGCAACACCGGGCACTGGGCGGCCACCAACTGGTTCGTCCTGTCCGAACTCCTGCACCGCCCGGGGGTGCGCCTGTACCCCGGCTCCATGGTCGACTGGTCGCGTCACGACGAGCCCATGACCCAAGTTCCCTCCCGCAGCGATCAACTATGGGCGCAACTCAAGCAGACCTGGCATTCCCGCTGAGCGCGGCGCGCAGCCCGGGTGCGCGTTCCACCCAGGCCCTGCTGCTCGGACTGGCGGCTGCCGGATTCCTCGCCACCACCTGGCTGGTGGGTTGGCGCCAGGGCCTGCTCTGGTGCATAGGCGTGGGCCTGGGGGCCGCGCTGGCCGCCGGCAGCTTCGGGTTCACCACCGGATGGCGGGTCTGGATCACCCATCGCGATCCCACGGGCCTGCTGGCCCAGTTCCTCGCCATCGCCGTGTGCATGGTGTTGAGCGTGCCCCTGCTGGCCGCGCATCCCGAGTTGCAGGCGGCCGACGGGCCCCTGTCCTGGAGCCTGCTGGTCGGCTCCTTCGTGTTCGGCGCCTCCATGCAGATCGCCGACGGCTGCGGCTCGGGCACCTTGTACAAGGCGGGGCTCGGGCATCCGGTGAGCCTGGCCGTGCTGCCGGCCTTCGTGTTCGGCAGTTTCGCCGGGTCGGCCCAGCTGCCGGCCTGGCTGAGCCTGGGCGCGCTGCCGCCGGTGTCCCTGGTGCATGTGCTGGGCGCGGCGGGAACCCTTGCGCTGCAGCTGGGCGTGCTGGCCCTGCTGGCGGCGCTGCTGTGGCGCCTGCGGCGTCCCGGCTCGCCGCGGCGATGGCAGGGCTCGGCGGTCTGGATCGCCGCGGTCGCGCTGGGCGTGCTGGGCGCGCTCAACCTGGTCGTGGCCGGGCAGCCCTGGGGCATCGTCTACGGCCTGGGTCTGTGGGGCGCGAAGATCGTGCAGGCCCTCGGGGTCGACCTTTCGCACAACGCCTTCTACGGCCTGCCGGTGCAGCAGGCCCAGTTGCACGCGAGCGTGCTGGCCGACAACACCAGCATCACGGATCTGGGCATGCTGTTCGGCGCCTTGCTGGCCGCGCAGCGCGGCGGCAGGCTGTGCCCGAAGCTGAGCGTGCCGCCACGCGCCTGGGTGGCCTCGATCGTGGCCGGGCTGCTGATGGGCTACAGCTCGCGCCTGGCCTTCGGATGCAACGTGGGGGCCTACTTTTCGGGCATCGCCACCGGTTCCCTGCACGGCTGGGTCTGGTTCGGCTGCGCCTTCGCCGGCAGCCTGTTCGGGGTGCGCCTGCGCGAGCGCCTGGGCGTGGGAGCTTGAGCATGCGACACGAGCGCCCATCCTCTCTTTCCTGCTCCGCCCTGCGCAGGCTGCGCGCCGCCTGGCGCGCCTGGCTGCTGTGGGCCGTGGTTCTGGTATTGCTGGCCCTGGACTGGCACGCCAGCACCCCGCACCACCGCTTCGACGAGCCCATGCCGCTGGCCCTGGGCAACGGCCCGGCCGCCGATGCCGGCCACTGCTCCCTCGCCCCGACCCGGTAGCCAGGGACTCGCGCGAGCCATTTTGGGGGGAGCGGGGCGCGGCGGCGCTACAGTTGCGCCTTGCCCGCCCCGCGCCCTCCCGATGCTCGCCTACCGCCACGCCTTCCATGCCGGCAACCCGGCCGACGTACTCAAGCACGTGGTGTTGCTGCGCGCGCTGCAGCTGCTGCTGGCCAAGCCCAAGCCACTGAGCTACGTGGACACCCATGCCGGGGCCGGGAGCTACCAGCTGGGCGAGCGCATGAGCCAGCGCCTGGCGGAGTACATGGACGGCGTGGGCCGCCTGTGGCAGCGCGAGGACGTGCAGCACGCGCTGCTGGACGGCACGGCCGGCCGGGTGCCGGAGGCGGTGGTGGACTACCTGCGCGCCGTGCTGGCGCTCAATCCCGACGGCAGCCTGCGCGTCGCGCCGGGCTCGCCGCTGCTGGCCGCAGGGCTGCTGCGCGCCGACGATCCGATGCGCCTGTTCGAGCTGCACCCCGCCGACTTCCGCGCCCTGCAGTCGACCTTCGCCCGCCGGCGCCAGACCACGGTACGTCAGGCGGACGGCTTCGCCGAGCTCAGGTCGGTGCTGCCGCCGGCCTCGCGCCGTGCGCTGGTGCTGATCGATCCTTCCTACGAGCTCGACGCCGACTACACGCGCGTGCTGGCGAGTTTGCGCGACGCGCTGGAGCGTTTCGCCACGGGCGTGTACCTGGTGTGGTACCCGCTGCTGCAAAGCCTGGAGTCCCAGCGCCTTTCCCGGCGCCTGCGGGCCCTGGCGCCAGGCGCATGGATGGATGCGCAGCTTTGGACCGCGCCGCCGCGCGCCGACGGATTCGGCTTGATGGGCAGCGGCATGTTCGTGCTGAATCCCCCTTTCGGCTTGCCGCAGGCGCTGCGCGAGGCCGGGCCCTGGCTGGCCGAGGCCCTGGGACAGGAGGGGGCGGGGCGCTTCGCGCTGGACGCGCATACGCCCTGAAGCCGGGGATAATGGCCCCGAGCGTGCCCAGGGGCGCGCCGCGCCCGGTCAGCCGCCGCCCATGTCGCTGAAGTCTCCGTCTCCGCCCTACCCACGTTCCTTCCACGCCTTGCTGCTGGCCGCCTTCGCGCTGGTCATGCTGCCGCTGGTCGTGGGCATGCTCTACACGGCCTACGCGCAGCAGCGCCTGGCGCTGCAGACCCGCGAGGCGATCCGGATCACGGTCGACGTGACGCGGGCCACGCGCCAGGCCTCCGAGGACCTGTCGGCCCTGCAGCGCGCCGCGGGGCAGTACTACGTGCTCCAGGACCCGCAGTTGCGCGTGGGCATGCGCGATGCCCATCAGGCCCTGCAGGGCGATTTGCGCACCTTGCGCACCATGCCCTTCGATGCGCGGGAACAGGCCCGGCTGCAGCGCATCGGCGCGGCGGAGGCGGCGCTGTACGACGAGCTCGGCGGCGCCGGCCCCGCCGATCTTCCTCGCTTCGACGCCTTCGCGCCACGTTTCGCCGCGCTGGCCTCGAGCATCGACCGCATCCTGGGCGCCGGCAACCTGCTGGTGGATCGCCAGGTCGGCGCACTGGGACGCCAGTCGCGCGCGCTGCGCGCGGCGCTGCTGCTGCAGGCCGGGGCGGCCTTGTTGCTGTCGGCGCTCATCGCGGCCCTGCTGTCGTGGGTGCTCACGCGCCCGCTGCGCCAGATCGACCAGGCCATCCGCAAGCTCGGCGCCGGCGATCTGCAGCCCCAGCCGCAGGTGCGCGGACCGCGCGATCTGGTGCAGCTGGGACATCAACTGGATTGGTTGCGCAGGCGCCTGCGCGAGACCGACGAGCAGAAGCAGCGCTTCCTGCGGCATGTGTCGCATGAGCTCAAAACCCCGCTGGCCTCCTTGCGCGAGGGCGTCGAGCTCCTGCTCGACGGCGTGGCCGGACCCCTGAGCACGCAGCAGCGCGAGATCGGGACCATCATGCGCGGCAATGCCCGCGATCTGCAGCAGCGCATCGAGAACCTCATCGACTACAGTCGCGCCCAACGCCGCCTCGATCCCCTGGTGTCGGCCGGGGTGGACCTGAATGAATTGCTGGCTTCGCTGGTTCGCCGCAACGAGCTGGCGTTGCGGGCCAAGCACGTCGCCGTGCAGATCGACGGCGAGGCCACCGCCTTGCAGGCGGACCAGGGCAAGCTCGACACCCTGTTCGAGAATCTGCTGATCAACGCCATGCGTTTCAGCCCGGCGGCGGGGATCGTGCGCATCCGCCTGCGCGATGATGGCGAGGCCGTCACGGTCAGTGTCAGCGACGACGGCCCCGGCGTGGCCGAGCAGGATCGGGAGCACCTGTTCGAGCCTTTTTTCCAGGGCATGCGCCAGCCCGCGGGCGCCGCTCCGGGCAACGGGCTCGGGCTGGCCATCGCACAGGAATATGCGGCGCTTCACGGCGGGCAGATCCGGCTTTGTGAAGAATCCGAGGGCAGCGGCGCCTGCTTTTGCGTGCGCCTGCCGCATCTGCACGACCCCGTCCCGCCCGCCTTCGCGGCGCCGGCCCGGAACCCCACGCTCTCCCGAACATGACCCTCCTTGCGTATTCCCCGCGCGACTCTCGCCCGCTGTTGCGCGCGCTGCCCCTGCTGCTGGCCGTCTGCCTCGGCGCCTGCGCGGCGCCGCGACCGGGCGCCGAGGTATCCGCGGCCCCGCAGGCCTCGGGCGCGCAGCGCGCGGCCGCCACGCAGGCGGCTGGCGCGCAGCCGCAGGCCCCGGCCGCCTCCGGTTCGCCCGCCCTGTCGCCTGACAGCGTCGAATTGCGCCCCGGCACCGGCCCCCTGGGCATGCATGCCATCGCCGGGATGCTGCGCGAGGTCTCGGCCATGAGCCAGGCCGCAGCCAATCAGCGCCAGCAACAGTTGCAGGCCCTGGGCCCGCGGCGGCGCCCCGAGCAGCGCCTGGAATTGGCCTATCTGCTGATCGCGCGAGCCGCGCCGACCAGCGAGGAAGCCTTGCAGGCACACGAATTGCTTGAAGGTCTGGACTTCCAGACCGAAGACCGCGCCAGTCGCCAGTTCATCCGCGTGCTGCAGCGCCTGAGCCGCCAGACCGTGGAGCTGGCGCAGGCCCGCGCCGACCTGACGAAGGCGAACCACAAGGTCGCCGACCTGGAGGACAAGATCGGCCAGATCAAGAACCTGGAGGTGCAATTGCAGAACCGAAGCCAGGAGCGCGCCCCGAAGCCCGCGCCGCCGAAGGGGGCCGTCCGATGAGCGAGTCGTCCGCCAGCGTGCTCGTGGTCGACGACGACGCCGATTTGTTGCGCCTGCTGGACATGCGCCTGCGTTCGGCCGGTTTCAGGCCGGTGCTGGCGGGCAGCGGCGAGCAGGCGCTGGCACGCCTGGCCGTGGCGCGCCCGCGCGCGGTGATCACCGACCTGCGCATGCCGGGCATGGACGGCCAGGCCCTGTTCGAGCGCATCCATGGCGCCGATCCCTCGCTGCCGGTGATCATTCTCACCGCCCACGGCACGATTCCCGACGCCGTCGCGGCGGCCCAGCGCGGGGTGTTCGGCTACCTCACCAAGCCCTTCGAGGCGACGCAGTTGCTGGACCTGCTGCGCCGCGCCGTGGGCGAGGGCGCGGCGGGCCAGCCCGCATCCGGCGAGCCGCGCCTGGCAGGCATCGTGACCGCCAGCCCCCTGATGGCGGCGCTGCTCGATGAAGTGGTGCTGGTGGGCGCCAGTCAGGCCAGCGTGCTGATCCAGGGCGAGTCGGGAACCGGCAAGGAGATGCTGGCGCGGGCCGTGCACGAGGCCAGCCAGCGGCGTGGCGGGCCCTTCGTGGCCATCAACTGCGCGGCGATTCCCGAGGCGCTGCTGGAATCCGAGTTGTTCGGCCACGTCAAGGGAGCCTTCACCGGCGCCGACGTCGCGCGCAAGGGCCTGTTCCAGAGCGCCGCCGGGGGCACGGTGTTTCTCGACGAGATCGGCGACATGCCGGTGGCCCTGCAGGCCAAGCTGCTGCGGGTGCTGCAGGAGCGCGAGGTCCGCCCCCTGGGCAGCCAGCAGGCGGTGCCGGTGGATGTGCGCATCGTGTCCGCCACCCACCGCGACCTGGAGTCCCTGATCGCCGAGCAGAGCTTTCGCGAGGATCTGTACTACCGGCTCAACGTGGTCAACCTGCACATTCCTCCGCTGCGCGAGCGCCGAGAGGACATCGCCGCGCTGGCGCAGCACTTCGTCAGCACCCTGGCGGCCAAGCATGGGCGTCATGTGGTCGGCTTCGCGTCCGATGCGATGGAGGCCTTGATGCGTTTCGACTGGCCCGGCAACGTGCGCCAGTTGATGAACGTGGTCGAGCAATGCTGCGCCCTGTGCACGACGGTGCGCATCCCCGCCGCGCTGGTGTCGCGCGCCTTGCGCAACAAGCCGGTGGAAATCCTGAGCTACGCCGAGGCCAAGGATCGTTTCGAGCGCGATTACCTGATCCAGCTGATGAAACTCACCGCGGGCCAGGTGTCCGAGGCCGCGCGCCTGGCGCAGCGCAACCGCACGGAGTTCTACAGGCTGTTGCAAAAGCACGAGCTTTCACCCGCGCTGTTCAAGCAGCCCGAGTGACTCGGCGCCCCGGGCGCGGGGGCCTGCGGGCCCCTTGCCATGTCGCTCCATGGCGACAAAAAAGGCCTTTGCCGGCGCTGATTTGGCCCGGTGGGCTCCAAAGCGTCGGCACCCGGCGACAAAAACCCCGTCCTGGCCCCGGGGGAAGCCCCCACGGCCCCGGGTTCCGATGGGGGCTGTTTTCCAAGTTCTTGAATTCGCGCCGGAAATCTGTGCTGGCACGGTGGTTGCAAAGGCTGTAGGGCAAGCCGGCCGCCGGGCAAGTGCCCCGGGGCCGGGTCCGCCATCGCAGGGAGTTCCGACCATGACCCGGTTTCGCTCGAGAACCTTGACCATCGCACTGGCAGGCTGCTGCGCGTGGGCGGGTGCGCGAGCCGCGGGCATGCCCCCGGAGTCCGCCGCCGCGGCCGCGCAGCTCGAGACCCAGGCGGCCGCCGCGCCGGCCCAGGCCGGCGCCGGCACGCATGAAGCCGCCGACGAGCATGGCGCGGCCCGCGGTTCCCAGGCGCAGGGCGCGCCAGCTGCGGGCGACGGCATGCACTGATCCCCCCTTCGCCCGGCGGTGCGTGCAGACACCGCGGGGCTTCCGATCCCCCCTTGGCCAAGCCGCGTGCTTGGCATTTTTTTGCCCGTCGCGCGCGCCTTCGGCCCATGGCGCCGGTGTGTGGCGCACAATGTCGGGCCAAGTCCCCGCCTCGTAGCCATGCCCGACGTCGAATCCCAGTCTCCCGTCTCCGACGGTTCGCCCCCCGAGCCGAGCGTGAGCTTTGCCGATCTCGGCCTTCCCGAGGCCTTGCTCAGCGCGCTGCGCGACGTGGGTTACGAAAGCCCCTCGCCCATCCAGGCGGCGACCATCCCGCCCCTGCTGGAGGGGCGCGACGTGCTGGGCCAGGCGCAGACCGGCACCGGCAAGACGGCCGCTTTCGCGCTGCCCATCCTGGCGCGCGTCGACCCCGCAGATCGCCAGACCCAGGCCCTGGTGCTGACGCCCACGCGCGAGCTGGCCATCCAGGTGGCCGAGGCCTTCTCGCGCTATGCCTCGCACCTGGGCGGCTTCCACGTCCTGCCCGTGTACGGGGGCCAGAGCTACACGCCGCAACTGGCGGCCCTGCGTCGGGGCGCCCACGTCGTGGTGGGAACCCCGGGGCGCATCATCGATCATCTGGATCGAGGCACCCTCAAGCTCGATTCCCTGCGCCATCTGGTGCTCGACGAGGCCGACGAGATGCTGCGCATGGGCTTCATCGACGACGTCGAGCGCATTCTCGCCAGCACGCCGCCGCAGCGCCAGGTGGCGCTGTTCTCGGCGACCATGCCCAGCGCCATCCGCGCCATCGCCCAGCGCCACCTGCGCGATCCGGCGCAGATCACCATCAAGGCGCGCACGCGCACGGCCTCCGGAGTGCAGCAGCGCTACTGGATGGTCAGCGGCATGCACAAGCTCGATGCGTTGACCCGCATTCTCGAGGTCGAGACCTTCGAGGCGATGATCGTGTTCGCGCGCACCAAGGTGGCCACCGAGGAGCTGGCCGAGAAACTGGCCGCGCGCGGCTTCGCCACCGCCGCGCTGAACGGCGACATCCAGCAGGTGCAGCGCGAGCGCACGGTGCAGCGCCTGAAGGACGGTCAGGTGGACATCCTCGTGGCCACCGACGTGGCGGCGCGCGGCCTGGACGTCGATCGCATCAGCCATGTGGTGAACTACGACATCCCCACCGACACCGAATCCTACGTGCACCGTATCG
>DAIDHU010000493.1 GCA_027451915.1 Thiomonas sp.
CGAACTCTCGCTGATCTTCCACCGCATCGGCATCGACACCGGCGAGGTGCTGGCCGCCGCCGGCACCAAGTGGAACTTCCTGCCCTTCCGCCCCGGCCTGGTGGGCGGGCACTGCATCGGCGTGGACCCCTACTACCTCACCCACAAAGCCGAAGCGTTGGGCTACCACCCCCAGGTCATCCTCGCCGGGCGGCGCATCAACGACGGCATGGGCAAGTACATCGCCGAGCAGACGGTCAAGCAGATGAGCCAGGCCGGCTACCCCATCCGTGGCGCCAAGGTGATCGTGCTCGGTCTGACCTTCAAGGAGAACTGCCCCGACCTGCGCAACTCCAAGGTCATCGACGTGATCCAGGAACTACGCACCTACGGCGTCGACGTGTACGTGCACGACCCCATCGCGGCGGCCGGCGAGGCACGACACGAGTACGGCATCGAACTGGTGGAATGGGACCTGCTGCCGCGTGCCGCGGCCATCGTCGGCGCCGTGGCGCACGACGAATACCGCAAGCGCCCGGTGGCCGACTACCTGGACCGGCTGGAGCCGCGCGGCGTGGTGATGGACGTCAAGTCCATGTTCGACACCGCTGCGCTGCGCGCCGAGGGCGTGCAGACCTGGCGTCTGTGAGGGGCGGCGCATGCGCGAATTCGCATTGCCCGAACTGCAGGCCGGCCTCGATCCCCTCGCCGAGCTGGCGGCCAGGCCCCGGCGCTGGCTGGTCACCGGCAGCGCCGGCTTCATCGGCTCGCACCTGGTGGAGGCGCTGCTGCGGGCCGGCCAGAAGGTGGTCGGGCTGGACAACTTCGCCACCGGTTTCCAGCGCAACCTCGACGAGGTGCGCGCCGCGGTGGGCGAGGCGGCCTGGGCGCGCCACCGCTTCATCGAGGGCGACATCGTCGACCCGGCCACCTGCGCGCGCGCCTGCGAGGGCGTGGACCTGGTGCTGCACCAGGCGGCGCTGGGCTCGGTGCCGCGTTCGCTGGCCGACCCCCTGCGCACCCACGCGGTCAACGCCACCGGTTTCCTCAACATGCTGGTGGGCGCGCGCGAAGCCGGCTGTGCGCGCTTCGTGTTCGCCGCCTCCAGTTCCACCTACGGCGACCACCCCGGGCTGCCGAAGGTGGAAGAGCGCATCGGCAACCCGCTGTCGCCCTACGCGGTGACCAAGTACCTCGACGAGCTGTACGCTGGCGTGTTCACCCGCAGCTACGGCATGCAGACCGTGGGCCTGCGCTACTTCAACGTGTTCGGCCCGCGCCAGGACCCCGACGGCGCCTACGCCGCGGTGATTCCCAACTGGGCCAGCCGGATCGCGCGCGGCGAGACCTGCATGATCAACGGCGACGGTGAGACCACGCGCGACTTCTGCTATGTCGCCAACGTGGTGCAGGCCAACCTGCGCGCCGCGCTGGTGCCGGCCGACGGGCCGCGGCACGAGATCTTCAACATCGCCTACGGCGAGCAGACCACGCTGAACCAGCTGCACGGACTGCTGGTGGACAACCTGCGCGAGCGCATCGCAGGCCTGCAGGCGCTGGCTCCGCAATACCGCGAGTTCCGCGCCGGCGACGTGCGCCACTCGCTGGCCGACGTCGGCAAGGCACGGCGCCTGCTCGGCTACGCCCCCACGCACAGCGTGCGCCAGGGGCTGCGCGAGGCGATGGGCTGGTACGTGCGCCCGCCGGCGACGCTCTCCGGCTGAGCCGACTCACGCAGCCCCCGCCCCCCCGCCATGCGAACCGCCCCCAAGCCCGTTCGACGCTGGACCGCCCTGCTGGTGCTGGTGCTGGTGCTGGCGCTGGCGGGCGTGGGCGCCTGGGCCGCGTGGCAGCACGAGGCCGTGCGAACGGATGCGCGCCCGCTGGCGCGACGCGGCCTGGGCATCCTGCGCGACGCGCTGGCGGAAGGCATGCTGCAGCGCCTGTACGCAGGCACCGGGCCCACTCCGAACCCGCCGCGCATTGCGCGCGCCCAGGCCGACCGGCAGTTGCACGATCTGCTGGCCAGCCTGCCCTGGCCGACCTGGGCCCCGGCGCCGGTCAGGACCCCGCCGTCGGCCCACGGCACCACCTACTACGTCAGCCCCCGGGGCAGCGACCGCAACGACGGACTCAGCCCCGCCCATGCCTTCGCCACGCCCCAGGCCGCGGCCGACGTCGCGCGCGCGGGCGACACCGTGCTGATCGCCGCCGGCCTGTACCGCGGCACCCTGATCGCCAAGGCCAGCGGCCGCCCCGGCGCGCCCATCACCTTCGGCTCCGACGGCAGCGGCCCGGTGATCATCGACGGCTCCGCGCGCGTGGCCGGCTGGACCCGCGGCAAGGGCGAGGTCTGGTCGGCGCCCATCGGTTTCCGGCCCATCGCCGTGGTGGCCGACGGCCACGCGCTGCGCCCCAGCCTGGACGGCGCCAAAGGGGTGAGCCCGGGCAGCGGCACCTGGGCCGCGGACGGCGGGCGCCTGGTGGCCGATTTCGGCGCCAGCCTGGGCGGGGCCGACCCGAACCGGGCCGACATCGTCGTGCCCGGCTCCGA
>DAIDHU010000494.1 GCA_027451915.1 Thiomonas sp.
TCGATGGTCGACTCCAGCGCCAGCAGGCCGTTGCGCCGGGCCAGCTCGCTGTACTGCACGATGTCCCGGATGGCGCCCTCGGGGTCCAGCAGCGGGGGGCGCACGACCCACGGCAGCATGCGGATCGAGCGCATGAACACGGGCAGCGGATACTGCAGCATGGCCGCTCCCACGGTGCCTCCGATCACGATCAGGAACGCCGTGGGTTGAAGGATCGACGCCAGGTGACCGCCCTCGAGCAATTGCCCGAGCACGATCGAACCGATCGCCACCACCAGTCCGACGATGCTCAGGAAGTCCATGCCAGGGCCCGCGAGCGGCTGGTTCAGCGAGCCGGCGCCGCGCCGTGGTCGCGCAGGCTGGCGCGCAGGCGCATGACGGCCTGCTTCATCAGCTGGCACACGCGAGACTCGCTGACCTCGAGCACTTCGCCGATCTCCTTGAGCTGCAGGTCCTCCTGGTAGTACAGGGAAAGAATCAGGCGTTCACGCTCGGGCAGCTTGCCGATGGCCGCCTGCAGGTCGCGCTCGAGCTGTTCGTCCTGCAGCGCCTGGTCGGGCCGGGCGATGGATTCATCGGCATGCTGGTCCGAGAAGTCGCGCCCCTCGGCGGGGGCCAGGTCGTCCAGGTACACCAGTTGCAGGCTGCTTTGCGCCAGCGCCGCGTGGTAGTGCTCCAGGGTCCATCCCAGCTGCGAGGCCACTTCGATGTCCTCGGGCGGGCGCCCCAGCGACTGGGTCAGCGCCTGCATGGTGCGCTGGATGGAGCGCTCCTGCGCCCGGCTGCGGCGCGGCAGCCAGTCCTGGCGGCGCAGCTCGTCGTAGATGGCGCCGCGGATGCGGATCGCCGCATAGGCCCCGAACTGGGCCGGCGCGTGGTCCTGCCCGCGCTCGAGGGCGTCCCACAGCCCGATCATGCCCGCCTGCTCCAGATCGGCGATGTCCACCGAAGCCGGAAGCTGCGCGGCCATCTGCGCGGCGATGCGGCGCACCAGCGGCAGGTGCCGCCCCAGGCGCTGCTCGCGCGTCTCCTGGGGGGCATAGACCACGGCTTTCATGGCTTCGCGCACCGGCTCGTACCCGCCGATTCAGCTCGACGAGGCCGCGGCATCGGGCTGCAGCCACTGGGCCATGAAGAATTCCAGCTGGCCGCTGGGCCCCTCGGGCATCGGCCAGGACTGCACCCGCTCGGCCAGGGCGCCGAAGGCCTGCGCCGACGGACTGGCCGGCGCCGCCTCCACCACGGCGCGCTGCGCGCGCACCGCCGCGCGCAGCGCGGCATCGAGCGGGATGCTACCGGCCAGGTCCAGCGACACGTCCAGGTAGCGATCGCTGACGCCGGTGATCTTGGCGAACAGCGCCTGGCCCTCGCGGGCATCGCGCACCATGTTGGGCAGCAGGTGAAAGCGCCGCTGCGCGTACTGCCTGGACAGCACCTTGATCAGGGCATAGGCATCGGCCACCGAGGCGGGCTCGTTGGACAGCACGACGATCAGTTCCTGCGCCGCCCGGCTGAAGGTCAGCACGTCGCCCGAGATGCCGGCCGCGCAGTCGACCAGCAGGTAATCCACCTGCAGGTCCAGCGCGCTGACCGCGTCGATCAGGCGCGACTGGCTGCGCGCATCCAGCGCGGCCATGGAGCTGACCCCGCTGGAAGCCGGCAGCACCCAGATGTCCTGCGGGCCGCGCACGAGCACCTGCTGCAGGGTCTTCTCGCCCGACAGCACGTGGGAGATGTTGAACCGCGGCGTCAGTCCGAGCAGGATGTCGATGTTGCCCAGGCCCAGGTCGGCATCGAACACCAGCACCCGGTTGCCGCTGCGTGCCAGGCTGATGGCCAGGTTGGCGACCACGTTGGTCTTGCCCACCCCGCCCTTGCCGCTGGCGACCGTGATCACCTTGGTGGCCCGCCTGTTCAGGCGGCGCAATCCTTCGGCTTGATCCATGGCGATCCTCAACGGCTGTTGGCGATGGCAGGTGCGGCATCATCCCGGCCCGGGCGCGACGCGGCCTGTCCCGCGCGCGCCCCGGTCGGCCCGCCTTGCAGCAAGGCCTTCATCTTAGCGACCTCCGGCGCGTGCAGGTCCTCCGGGACGCGCTGTCCGTCCGTATAGAACCACAGCGGCTGGGCATGCTCGCGCAGCCATTGCAGCGCGGCGCCGAAGGCGCCCGTCTCGTCCAGCTTGGTCAGGATGCAGCCCGCCAGCGGCAGCTCGCGGTAGGTCTGCCAGGCCTGCTCGTACACGGCCAGGCTCATCCCGGCGCCCAGCAGCAGCAGCGCGCGCACCGCGGTGCCCTGCTCGCCCAGCCAGCGCAACTGCTCGGCCAGGCGCGCGTCGCGCGGGCTCAGGCCGATGGTATCGACCAGCACGAAACGGCGCTCGGCGAACTCCTGCAGGTGCGCACGCAATTCGGCCGCGTCGCGCGCCACGGCCACCGGCACGCCGAGGATGCGCCCGTAGATGCGCAACTGCTCGACCCCGCCGATGCGATAGGTATCGGTGGTCACCAGCGCCACCGATTCCGTGCCATGGCGCAGCACCAGGCGGGCGGCGATCTTGGCGATGGTGGTGGTCTTGCCCACGCCGGTCGCGCCCACCAGCGCGTACACGCCAGGCTCGCTCATCGGCTCCTCGCGCAGTTCCACGCCGGCCAGCCAGGCGTCCAGCGCCTGCTCGAGATCCTTCGCGCCGGCCGCAGCCTCGCGCGCGGCGCGCGCATCCAGGCCCAGCGCCTGCAGGCGCAGCTCGATGGCCGACGGCGAACCCACCGGCGCCTGCGCCACGCTGGCGCGCACCCATTCCCGCAATTGCTCCAGCTCGTCGCGCAGATCGCGGATCTCCCCCGCCCACACCGGGGCGGGAGCCTCGCGAGCCTCGGCCACGGGCTGCGGGGACGAGGCGGCCGATGCCGACGATGCCGACGCCGAGGACGATGCGGCCGACGCAGGCGGCGCGCCCGGCCTGCGC
>DAIDHU010000495.1 GCA_027451915.1 Thiomonas sp.
GGAAATCGTCGGCGGGGCGTCGTACTGGCTGTCGAGAGAATTCATGCGGTGCGCGATTCGTGGCGACGGCGCGCGGATGGCGCCGGCTGGCGGCAATGTCGCGAGGATAGCGCTGCCGGCTCGACGGGCTCAAGGGATTTCGCGCCTTGCGCGGCCACGGCGGACAGCCTCGCGTGGCGTGGAAGACTGACATGTTTCGGTCACATGCCCCGCCTATGCTCGATGGTGCGGGCTCGGTGCGCGCTTGCGTTGCGCGCCTTGCACGTGGGTCGTGTGCCCGCGACCGATTGAGCCTCTGTGTGAACGCATCTTCGGCCCGTCGCGCTGCGGCGGGTTTTTTCTTGGCATCGCGCAAGACACCGCCGGGCAGCGCGCGCATCGGGTGGCGACGTTGATCCAGCGCAACGCGCAGGCACGCGGCGCGACCTAGCTTTGCCGAAACCAAGATACAGCAGCCCCGGAGACGCGATCCAGGCGGGCGCAAGGAGGACGACATGTTCCAGCCATCGATCGAGGAGCCGCCCCTGTGGAGCCTGGGCGTGCGCATCGAGTGCGCCGACGACATCCGGCTCCTGAGCTGGCTGGTCCGGCGCTACGGGGAACGCCGGGTGCGCGCGGTCGCGGCGCGCCGAGAGCTTCCCGTGGCCCCGCGCCCCGAGGGGGTCGCCGCGGAACTCGAGGTCGGGCGCGGCTGAAGCAGCCGCGCGGCCCGGGCCGGGACGAGCCCGGCCCCGCGGTCTCACCAGCGCGGACGTCCGTGCCCGGCCAGGGTGTCGGGCATCGCGTACCCGCCCGGGATATGCGCGATATGCTCGTGGGCCTGGGTTTCCAGCGCCAGCATGCGGCGCTCCAGATCGCTCAGGTCGGTAGCCTGCGCCAGGTAGGCCTCATCGAGGCGTTGCTGGGGGTCGAAGTGAAACAGTTCGTCGAAAAACTTGGCAGGATGGAACATGATGAACTCCCTCGGAGGGGATTGGCTGCCCGGATCGGGCTTGGTGTTAACCCTAATATAGGGTTAACCCTGCTCCTTGCCAAGGGCTTTTGTATCGCATGTTGTGAAAAGGCATCGCACCATGCGAATTGATGCCGCGGCCTGGCCCGAGGACACCGCCCTCGTGCGCGAGTTGTTCCGCGAGTACGCCCAGGGGTTGGGCCACGATCTGTGTTTCCAGGGTTTTGAACAGGAACTGGCCGGATTGCCGGGGCGCTACGCGGCCCCCGGCGGAGCCCTGCTGCTGGCGCGCGACGACGCCGGCCATGCGCTGGGTTGCGTGGCCCTGCGCCCGCTGGAGCACGGAGACTGCGAGATGAAGCGCCTGTACGTGCGCCCGGCCGCGCGCGGCCTGGGACTGGGGCGCAGCCTGGCGCTGGCCGTGCGCGACATGGCTCGCGCGGCCGGGTACCGGCGCATGTGCCTGGACACCCTGGCGAGCATGCGCGAGGCGGTCGGGCTGTACACCTCGCTGGGCTTCCGGCCCATCGAGGCCTATGTGTACAACCCGCTCGAAGGTGTCGTGTTCCTCGGGCTCGACCTGAGGGCCGCGGCGGGCGAGGCGGGGGCGCCCGCCGAGGCCCGCGCGGACGCGGGGCGCGGCTGAGTCCGAGGCCCGGTCCTGCCCGGGTCCTGGGTGCCATGGGCAGCCGCGGCGCGGCGCTTCGCGCACAATGCGCGGCATGATCATCCAGCTCGCATCCGACCTGCACCTGGAGCGTCTGGCCGCGCGCTTTCCGGCGGAGACCCTCATCCGGCCCGCGCCGCGGGCCGGGCTGCTGGTGCTCGCGGGCGACATCGCCGGGCGAGCGGATGGTGTGCGGCTTTTTGCCGACTGGCCGGTTCCGGTGCTGTACGTGCCGGGAAACCATGAATTCTTCGATGCCGACTGGGAGCGCACGCGCGACGAGATCCGGCGCGCGGCCGAGGGCACCCAGGTCACCGTGCTCGACGGCGACGAGTTCGAATTCCAGGGCCTGCGATGGCTGGGCTGCACCCTGTGGACCGACTATGCGCTGCAGCAAGGCCTGGATCCGCGCGAGCAGATGCAGGCCTGTGCCCGACGCATGCGCGACCACGCGGTGATCCGCGTCGGCGCGCGCGGCTTCGCGCCGGAGGATGCCTTGGCCGAGCACCGCCGCTGCCGCGCCTGGCTGGAGCAGGCCCTGGCCCGTCCCTTCGAGGGGCCCACGGTGGTGGTCACGCATCACGCGCCCAGTGCCCGCTCGGTGCACCCGCGTTTCGCCGATCACCCGGTGAACCCCGCCTACGCCAGTCGCCTGGAGCCGCTGCTGGCGCGGGCGCGGGCCTGGCTGCACGGGCATGTGCACGACAGCTTCGACTACCAGGTGGTGGGCGAGGACGGCTCGGTGTGCCGCGTGGTGGCCAACCCGCGCGGCAACGCCCGGCGCATCGACCAGGCGCGCCACGTGGAGGAGCTGGAGTTCGAGAATCCGGCCTTCCAGGCGCAATGCCTGATCGAGCTGTGAAGCCGCCCGCCTTTCCCGCCCGGGCTCAAGTCCGGGGCGTGCGTGTCGTCTGAATGGAAACCAGCGATTCCCACCCATGGCCGAGAACTCCTTCCCTCCCGCGGTGCTGCATGCCCTGCGCCAGATCCTGGCGTCACTGCCCAGCTGCGACATGCTGGCGCAGGCCAACGGCTCGGCGGCCGGCAGCCGCATCGTGCATCTCAACGAGAACGCGCGGCGCATGCTGGAGCCCCTGGGCGTGGGCGAAGGCGACCTGCTCGCGGCCTGGGTCGAGGCACTGGGCCTGGACGCCACACAGTGCATGGGCCTGCTGCGCGAACTGGCATCCGGGACCCGCGAGCGGGCCGAGCTGGACGGCGCGGGCCTGCGCCTGCAGCTGCTGGCACTGCGCGACGAGCAGGACCGCGTCGGCGGCTTTCATCTGTCGTGGCCGGACCCGGCGGCGCCGGTGCGCGACGCGGCCGCGCAGCGACTGCTGCAGGCCCTGTCGCGGCGCCCGGTCGCGGCCACCCCCAAGGACCTGGAGGCGCTGGACGGACAGGCGCGCCAGGCCTTGGCCTTCCTGCGCGACATGGCGCTGGCCTGGGAGCGAGGGTCCACGAAAGTGGGCCTGGCCTCGGCGCGGGGATATTTTTCGCCCAAGGGCTCCGTGCAGGTGTTCCGGGAGCGGCAGACCGAACAGGAAACGCTGATCGCGCGCGTGGGCGAGGGCGTGCGGCATGTGGTGGACGCCGCCCACGCGGTGGAGCAGAACATCGGCCGCGCCGCCGAGCGCGCGCAGGGGATCTTCCAGGTCTGCGAGTCGCGCCAGCGCGACGTCTGAGGCGCGCGCGAGCAGTTTCAGACCTTGCGCGACGAGACCGCGCGCAATGCCGAGCACCTGGACCGCATCCGGGAGCATGCCCAGGGCGTCACCCAGGTCTTGCACGTGATTCGGGACATCGCAGCCCAGACCAACCTGCTGGCGCTGAACGCGGCCATCGAGGCCGCGCGCGCCGGCGAGGCGGGACGCGGCTTCGCCGTGGTGGCCGACGAGGTGCGCCGCCTGGCCACCAAGGTGGCCCAGACGGTGGTGACGGCCGGCGAGTCCATCGAGTCGATCCAGGCCTCGGTCGCGGTGGCCCACCAGGTCTCGCGCACCCTGGGCGAGGCGGTGGGGGCCAGCGCCGAGAACATGGGCGGGGTGGTGCAGGGATTCGCCGACATCCGCGCCGGCATCGAGGCCAACCAGGGCGTGTTCGAGGAGATCACGCGCCTGAGCCTGTCGGCACGCGAGGCCGTGGGAGCCTTGTCGGAGAGCTTCGACCGCATGGCCTCGGGGGTGCGCGAGGCCAATGAACAGGGCATCCAGGGCGCGCAGGAAATGTCCGCCCAATTGCTGGAAACCCTGAACGAGAACAAGGTGCTGCTCGAGGCCACGCTGGACTTCGACACCGGCTCCGAGCTCAGCGTGGCCTCCCGCGCGGCCATCGAGGGCGCGCGGGAAATCGGTCAGGCCCTGGAGCAGGCGCTCGCGCAAGGCGCGATCAGCGTGGAGGCCTTGTTCGACGAGCAGTACGTGCCCATCGCGGGCATGCAGCCGCCGAAGTTCCGCAACCGTGCCACGGATCTGTTCAAGCAGCGCGTGCAGCCCCTGCTGGACCGCACCCTGGGGAAGGGGCCCACGTTGCGCTTCGCCTTTGCCGTGGACCGCAACGGCTACACGCCGACCCACAACACCATCTACGACCAGCCCCTGACCGGAGACCCCCGCAAGGATCTGGTGGGCAACCGGGCCATGCGCATGTTCAACGATGCCGCGGGCCTGGAGGCGGCGCACAACACCAAGCCCATTCACCTCATGATCTACGCCCGCGACACGGGGGAGGTGCTGCGCGAACTGGACGTTCCGATCCGCGTGGGCGATCGCCAGTGGGGCAATCTGCGCGTGGGATTCCCCTGAGCGAGGGCCGGCCCTGAGCGTGGGCCGGGCCGGAGCGTGTGGGGGCCGGGCACCGCCCGGCCCCCTTCACGCTAGAACAGCGCCGCCGCCTTGGTCAGCGCGATGTACACGCCGATCAGGAAGGGAATGCCGATGGCCAGCCAGGCCACCACGCCGAAGGCGCCGAAGCTGCCGCGAGCCGCGCTGTGGGCGCTGTCGGCTCCCTGCTGCTCATGTTGCAGCGACTTCTCCCGCGCCAGGCGCTGTTCGTCCATGTGATGCTTCTCGTGCACCGGACGCACCATGGCGTTGAGGATCAGGCCCACCAGCAGCAGCCCGGCCAGGATGTGCAGGGTGCCGTCGTACACCAGGTTGTGGGCCACGCCGGCATTGATCTGCGCCTGACGGATATGCGCGATCAGAAAGGGGCCGACGATGCCAGCGGCCGACCACGCGGTGAGCAGGCGCCCGTGGATGGCCCCCACCATCTGCGTGCCGAAGATGTCGGCCAGGTAGGCCGGCACGGTGGAGAAGCCGCCGCCGTACATGGACAGGATGATGCACACCGCCACCACGAAGGCGCCGGCCATCGCGTGATGCCCCAGCACGGGCAGGCTGAGGTACATCAGGATGCCGATGATGAAAAACAGGTAGTAGGTGGTCTTGCGTCCGATGTGATCGGAGATGCTGGCCCAGAAAAAGCGCCCCAGGCTGTTGAACAGGCTGATCAGGCCCACCAGGCCGGCTGCCGACGCGGCGATGGCCGCCTTCTGCGCCGTGCTCAGCGCCGTCGTCACGTCGAGCCCGATCAGGTGGCCGCCGAACACGTCCTGCAGCATCGGGCTGGCCATCGAGATCACGCCGATGCCGGCGGTCACGTTGAGGAACAGCACGCCCCAGATCAGCCAGAACTGGGGAGTCTTCCAGGCCGTGTCCAGGTGCACGTGCTTGCTGGTCACCATGGCCTTGGCCTTGACAGGCTCGGTCCAGCCCTCGGGCTTCCAGCCGCTGGGAGGCACGCGCATGCCGAAGGCGCCCAGGGACATGACGATCAGGTACAGGATGCCCATGGTGATCAGCGTGGCGGATACGCCCGCCGCGGCATCCCCGCCGCCGTAATGCTTCATCAGCGCCACCGCGATGGGCGCGCCGATCATCGCACCACCGCCGTAGCCCATGATGGCCATGCCGGTGGCCATGCCCCGGCGGTCCGGGAACCATTTGATCAGCGTGGATACGGGAGTGATGTAGCCCAGGCCCTGGCCCACGCCGCCGATGATCCCGCAGCCCAGCCACAGCAGCCAGAGCTGGTGCATGGACACGCCGATGCCTCCCAGCACCATGCCGCCGCCCCAGCACAGCGCGGCGATGAAACCGGCCTTGCGCGGGCCCGCGTGCTCGAGCCAGCCGCCCCACAGCGCGGCCGCCACGCCGAGCACGGCGATGAACATCTCGAAGGTGGAGGTCACCATCGGGACGCTCCAGTTGCACGTGGTCGAGAACATCAGGGTCCCCAGCCCCGCTGCCTTGCAGGTTGCATCGGTGCCCGAGAGCAGTTTGCTCATGGGCAGCCAGAACACGGAAAACCCATAGGCCATGCCGATGCACAGGTGGATCGCCAGCGCTGCCGGCGGTACCAGCCATCGGTTGAATCGTGGGCCGGCGACGATGCGCGCGCGGTCCAGCAGGCCGGGAGCGGCCATGGTTTGCGTCATTGCCTCAGACATTTTGTCTCCTAAGGACTGTGCGTCGTGAACGGGTCGAGCCAGGGCTGCGTGGGCCATGGCCTCACCGATTGTTATAACCGCATACGAAGCGTCGGATCCAGCAGGTAGAACCCGAGGTTCGTGTATGCAAGGTTTGTTACAAAGAATAAACGAGGCGCCATGCTCCATGCCGGCAGGGCGCGATGCCGGCTCAGGCCGGGTTCGCGCTCGCCTTGGGCCGGGATCGCGCGGGACGCGCCGGCCTGGACCACTGGCCCGGAAAGGCCTGCGCGAGCTCGAACACCTGGCCGGCGTTGTCGGCCTGGTAACCGGCGAGCTGGTTCACCGCGGCGCGGAACTCCGGATTGCACAGGGTGCGCAGCGCCTGCTGCAGCGCGGCGTCCTGCAGGCGGCGGGCCTGGCACAGCAGGAAGTAACGCTCGGTGTGCACCGGCACGAAGTCCAGGTCGAAGCGCCTCGCCGGGGTCTCGACCCCGAAGGCCACGTCGGCCATGTCACTGGCCACGTAGGCGGCCACCGCGGCGTGGGTCAGCTCGCACTGCTCGTAGCCATGCACGCGCGCGGCTTCGATGCCCGCTC